>JBHIWP010000153.1:0-12939 GCA_041987425.1 Promineifilaceae bacterium (SeqCode)
GATTGGTGTCCGGCCAATTGCTTCACAAGACTCAACTTCACTTTCCTTGATGGGACGGCTGGCGTTGGCAACGTCCGTTTCGCCAGCGACGCAGAAGCGCTCGAAGCCAGCGCCAGAGCCGATGGAATCGATGGTGATGTTGTGGCTGTAGCCTTCGCTGCGGAACAACTCAGCAACGGCCTCGGCCAGAGGAAATACAGTCGAGCTGCCTGCTGATACGACATCGCCGCTCACTGCCAATGGGTCAACGGATGGTAAGGCCAAAACTTCTACGGTTTCGACAACTGTTTGCGTTTCGGTGACGGTCTCAACAACGGTTTCTGTTTCCGTGACGGTACGTGTCACTTCAACCTGTATGGTTTCTGTAATGGTTTCTGGCTCTGGGGCATCGGAGCCTCCACCACAGGCTACCAGTAAAGTAGCAGCTACAACAAAAATTGCTAATAGTTTTAGACGCATATTTCTTCTCCTGTTTCTCATTGTTAGCAAAATTAAAGCGCAAACCGATCTGGCTGCGCCTGATTCTCTGATTTTGATAGCAGAGCACAGGGTGAGTTTAGCCCGCCGTTATTAACAATCAGGACAATTTTGGTTAAGGATTGGCAATGGTTTTGTAAACGGCCGTTTAACAAATTGGCACGAAACGGCCGTTGTTAACAATCTGTTAACATGGTTTGTTTGTGGTTGTCACCCGTGGCAAGTAAAATCTGTAGCCGATTAGCATAGAGGAAAGAGTCCGCTATACCTTATGAAAAATAAAGACCTTTGGAGTAGGACGGCATATTTGCCAAACGGCCGTTGTCTGTTTTGTCTTGCAAGCTTACTGTTCGTTAGTTTAATTTTTGCCGCAGGCTGCCGCCCGGCCGAACCCGGTTCAGCCGGTGAAGTGGCCTCTGGACAGGCCATTCAGAACAAAGGGTCAGACACGCTGGTAAACATTGCCCTGGCCTGGGCAGAAGCCTATCAGCAGGTGGAGCCAGAAGTCACCATTGCCGTTACGGGCGGCGGTTCCGGTACGGGCATCGCCTCGCTCATCAACGGCACCGTAGACATTGCCAACGCTTCTCGCGCCATGAAAGAGAACGAGATTGAAGAAGCGCAGGCCAATGGGTTTGATCCGGTTGAGCATGTGGTGGCCATCGACGCCCTGGCAGTCATTGTTCACCCCGACAATCCCGTGAGTGAGCTAACCATTCAGCAGCTGGCAGAGATGTACACCGGGCGCATTACCAACTGGCAAGAAGTGGGCGGGTGGGATGCACCTATTGTGCTGCTCTCTCGTGAGACAAACTCCGGCACCCATGTTTACTTTCTGGAAGAAGTTGTGCGGCAGGGCGATTCGGAGAATACGGACATATTTGCCCCGCAAACGCTGCTCATGCCTTCTTCCGTAGGTATTACCAGCGAGCTGCGCCGCAACCCCAACGCGGTTGGCTACGACGGGCTGGGCTATGTCGATCCAGCCCACGAAAAAATCATCGCCATTGCCAGAACGGCCGAAGAGCCCTTTGTCATGCCTACAGTAGCGACCGCTTCATCTGGCGATTATCCCCTGTCTCGCAACTTGTTCATGTATACCGCTGGCGAACCGCAGGGTGCCATTGCCGATTATCTCAGTTGGCTTATGGGACCCGACGGCCAGGAAATTGTCACCCAACTGGGTTTCGTACCGCTTACAGCCGGAGAATAGTATTGGAGGATTTGATTTGACCGTAAAAGCACCTGCACCGGCCAAAGCACAGCTGCCTGGCTGGCGTGAAAAGTTAATTGAAAGCTTGATTCGCCTCTCTGGTATGTCCGCCGTCTTTATCATGGCGCTCATATTCTTTTTTTTGCTGCGAGAGGGCCTGCCCACTTTGAGCCAGGTATCACTGCCCGCCCTTCTAACGCGACGCTGGTACCCGGTAGAGGATTTGTATGGCATTATGCCGCTGCTGGCCGGGTCCTTTTTGGTAACGGCGGGAGCCGTACTGATCGCCGTGCCGCTGGGGTTGGTTACGGCCGTATACCTTGGCGAGATTGCCCCAACCTGGCAGCGTGAAATATTAAAGCCAATCATTGAAGTACTGGCGGGCATTCCCTCAATTGTGTTGGGATTCTTGGGCTGGGTGTCTCTGGCGCCCTTTATTCAAAACATGGGTGCCCCCACCGGGCTCACGGCCTTTTCCGGCTCCCTTATTTTGGCCTACATGGCCTTGCCAACCATCATCAGCATCACGGAAGATGCGCTTTACGTGGTGCCCAAAGAGTATCGGGACGGGGCGCTGGCGCTGGGCGCTACCAAATGGCAAACCATCTGGCGCGTAGTGCTGCCTGCGGCGCGCTCCGGCATTGTCATCGCCATTATGCTAGGAATTGCCCGGGCCATTGGGGAGACAATGGCTGTCATGTTGGTGACGGGCAATGCGGCCAACCTGCCACCGTTGAACGCAGGCATCTTTTTTCAGCCGGTGCGGACGCTGACGGCCACGATTGCCGCCGAAATGGGCGAAGTGGCCCAGGGCAGCACGCATTATCACGTGTTGTTCGGTTTAGGCATTATTTTGTTTCTAATCACTTTTGCCATCAATTCGCTGGCTTCCCGGCTGGTGGGCAACGGCAGCCGTGGGGAGCGTAAACGCACATGAGCCGCCAACAAACGCAGAAGATTGCTACGGCCGTTATTAGCACAGTTGCTATTCTGGTCATTTTGCCCATTCTCTATGTTATTGGTTTTCTGTTTTACAACGGCGTTGGCGCCATTAGCTGGGAATTCTTAAGCCAGCCGCCGCGCAACGGCATGACAGAAGGCGGGCTGCTGCCCGCGATTCTTGGCACTATATTTCTGACGCTGGGAACGGCCGTTGCCGCTATTCCATTAGGCATTGGCGCAGCTATTTACCTGGCAGAATATGCCGGCGACAATCGACTGACCCGGCTGATTCGCCTGGCCATCGTCAATTTGGCGGGCATTCCCTCCATTGTTTACGGCTTGTTTGGCCTGGGTGCGTTTGTTCTGTTTCTCAATTTTGGCACTTCCATTCTGGCAGGCTCGCTCACGTTGGGGCTGATGACCTTGCCCGTGCTCATTAGCACGGCCGAAGAAGCCATTCGCTCAGTCCCGGCCGATTTCCGGACGGTGAGCCTGAGCCTGGGAGCCACGCGTTGGCAAACCATTCGTCACCAGGTGCTGCCCCACGCTCTGCCCGGCATCATCACCGGAATAATCCTGGGCCTGAGCCGGGCTGCTGGAGAAACTGCCCCCATTCTCTTTACGGTAGCGGCGTTTTATCTGCCAGAGCTGCCCAACTCTATTTTTGACCAGACCATGGCGCTGCCCTATCATCTTTTTGTTATTTCCACGCAGGTTCCTGGCATGCCGCTGCAAATTCAGTACGGTACGGCGCTGGTGCTTTTGCTCATTGTGCTCTCGTTGACGTTGGTAGCAACCATTTTCCGCACCATCATGCGACGCCGCAGGGAGTGGTAGCCTTTTTATGACAGCTAAACTTTCTATCCAAGATCTCTCCTTCACCTATCCTGACGGCATACAGGCGCTTAAGAATATTAAGCTTGACATCCAGCCGCGCGAACTATTTGTGCTGATGGGGCCTTCGCGCAGCGGCAAGACCACGCTGTTGCGGCTCATGAATCGCCTTTCTGACCTGGTGGAAGGCCATCAGCGTGAAGGCACTATCCGGCTAGATGACCAGGATATCTTTGCCCCGGAAATGGACGTGTTTGCCCTGCGGAGGCGTGTGAGCATGGTTTTTGCCATTCCGACGCCGCTGCCGGGCAGCATCTATGAAAATCTGACCTATGGTTTAAAGATGGCCGGACTGCGCAAGCAGTCGCTGCTAGACGAGCGGGTGGAGCGCTCTTTGCGGCAGGCTGCCTTGTGGAATGAGGTGAAGGACCGCCTGCGTGACTCTGCCTTTGCCCTTTCTGGCGGGCAAAAGCAGCGGCTGTGCCTGGCGCGCAGCCTGGCTTTGGAGCCGGAAGTGATTTTGCTAGACAATCCAACCTCTGGCTTAGATCCGATTTCTACTTCGCTGGTAGAGGAATCACTGTTTGAGCTAAAGCAACAGTACACGGTGGTGATGGTGCCACACAGCGTGCAGCAGGCGGCGCGCGTGGCCGACCGCATCGCATTTATGCTAGACGGCCGTGTGATTGAAGTTGGCGACGAGTCGCGCATTTTTGTAAACCCCACGGATAAACGAACTGAGGATTATGTGACTGGCCGTTTTGGGTAACGGCCGTTCACCGACAAAGCCATGAATGACAAGCTTCTTGTAAACAATTTCAGCTTTTTTTACGGCAATTTTCAGGCGTTAAAAGGGCTCAATTTACCTGTAAAAGAGAAACAAATCACGGCCCTGATTGGTCCCTCTGGCTGCGGTAAGTCCACGTTTTTGCGCTCCATCAACCGGATGAACGATACCATTGCCGGGACCCGCGTTGATGGAGAAATCTTGCTGGATGGCAAAAATGTGTACGCCCCGGACGTAGACGTGGTTGAGTTGCGGCAGCGGGTGGGGATGGTCTTTCAACGGCCGAATCCCTTTCCGCAAAGCATTTTTGACAATGTGGCCTTTGGCCCGCGCGTTTTGGGCATGACGAAGGAGCGGGACCTGGATGAAATAGTGGAGAACAGCCTGCGCGAAGTGCAGCTTTGGAACGAAGTGGAAAATATTCTGTACAGTCCAGCCCAAAATTTGAATCCCGGGCAGCAGCAGCGCCTGTGTATCGCTCGCACCATCGCCGTACGCCCGGAAGTTATTTTGATGGATGAGCCGTGCTCTGCTTTGGACCCGGTTGCAACGCTAAACGTGGAAGATTTGATGCGCCAGCTGGCCCAGGAATACACCATCGTGATCGTAACCCACAATATGCAGCAGGCCGCCCGCGCTTCTGACTGGACGGGCTTTTTCTGGCTGGGCGAACTGATAGAGTTTGGCGATACCTCGGAGCTGTTTACGAACCCTACGCAAGAGTTGACGGAACTGTATATTACTGGTCGGCAGGGGTAGCGGTGGGCAGCGTGAAGTAAAAGCTGCTGCCTTTTTGCTCTTTACTTTTGACCCAAATACGGCCGTTGTGCACCTGCACAATATGGCGTGAAATAGCCAGCCCCAGCCCCGTGCCGCCGCGCCCTCGCGTGCGTGCCCTGTCCGACTTATAAAACCGCTCAAAAATCCGGCCCGCATCCTCTTTTGGAATGCCAATACCAGTGTCGTGCACCGAAAAGACGACGGCATCTTCCGCTTCGTCTTTGTATGCCTGAAGCGTAATTTTGCCGCCATCGGGCGTAAACTTGATGGCGTTGTGAAGCAGGTTGGTGACCACCTGGTGCACGCGTTCAGGGTCAGCCAATACCCGGGGCAAAGCAGCAGGCAAGTCCAGCACGAGATCGATTTGAGCCCTTTCTGCCTGTGGTTTCAGGCGATCCAGAGGCTTGAGCAGCAGATCGGCTACGGCCGTTGGCTGCAAGCGCAGCGGCACCTGCCCAGACTCAATGCGGGAGAGTTCCAGCAGTTCCTCAACCATCTGGGTGAGCAAATCCACTTCACCTGCGGCGCGATCCAGAAAGCGTACGGCCGTTTCTGGGTCGTCATAGGCGCCGTCTTGCAGCGTTTCGATGACCACGCGCAGCGAGGCTAGCGGGGTGCGCAGCTCGTGTGAAAGATTGCTGATAAAGTCGCGCCGTACCGTTTGCAGGTGGCGTACCGTCGTCAGATCTTGCAAGATGACCAGATACCCCTTTGCCTCGTCTTCCTCAATTGGCGTGATAATCACCTGCAAAAACAGCTCGCGGCCGATTTCTATAGCGGCCGTTACCTCGCAGCCTTCGTTCTGGCACTGCTGCCACAGATCGATAAGCTGATGGTGACGAACAACTTCGGCAAAGGAGCGGGTCAGCGCCGATTCTTCTGTGACGGCAAACAGCCTGGCGGCCGCTGGATTGATGAGCCGCACGTTGCCTTCGTTGTCGGTGATCAGTACACCGTCGGCCATGTAGTTGAGGACCGTGTTGAAACGGCCGTTTTCTTCCAACAGTACGCTATGCTGCAGCCGCAGCCGTTCTGTCATGTTGTTGAAAGCCAAAATGAGTTCGCCCATCTCATCCCGCGTTTGGGGCAGGATGCGCGCCTCCCACTCACCGGCAGCCAGGCGACGTATCACCTCTGTTAACTGCCGTACCGGGCGGACCGTTCGCGCCGCAATGGGGAAGGCCAATACGGCCGTAGAGAACAAGAGCAGAATCGCTGCCGTGGATACTGCCTGCCGCACGCAGCGCGCGTCCCCCAGGCACCCGGGCCTGGAAAGATACGCCGCCAGGCCACCCATAACGATGGTGATCAAAATGATGTAAGAAATAGCGATGCGCCAGCGGATTTGGGGGAACATTTTTCAGTAAGCAGTAGGTCGGTGAGCGGTAATCAGTAGAGCAGTATTCAGTAGGCCAGTATTCGGTACCGTTTCACTGAATACCGATTACTGGCATTTAGCCGTCGAAGCGGTAGCCGATGCCGCGTACGGTGAGAATTCGGCGGGCGTTGCCGGGGTCGGCTTCAATTTTTTCGCGCAGCCAGCGCACGTGCACGTCTACCGTGCGGCTGTTGCCGTCGTAGGTCCAGCCCCAGACGCGCTCCAGAATTAGATCCCTGGAAAGGGCGATGCCCTGATGCCTGGCCAGGAACAAAATGAGTTCAAACTCCTTAGGCTTGAGTCGCAGCGGCCTTTCGTCGAGCCGGACCTCGCGCCGGTTTTGATCTATCTCCAGATTGCCAAAGGTAAGCAGGGGCACTGTCACTTCCAGGCCAGGGCCAGCATTCTTGCCGCTCTGATTGTTGATCGCCTCACGAATGAGGTCAACGCGGCGCAGCAGAGCTTTAACGCGAGCCAGCAACTCTCTCATGCTAAAGGGCTTCGTCAAATAATCATCGGCGCCTACTTCCAGACCAACGATTTTGTCTACTTCCTCCGTGCGGGCGGTGAGCATAAGAATGGGAAAGCTGAACTCCTTCCGCAAAATGCGGCACACTTCAAAGCCATCGATGCCTGGAAGCATCACATCAAGCACAATCAGGTCTGGTTTCTCCTGGCGGGCAAAAGTAAGGGCGGAACGGCCGTCCTTTGCCGTCACAACCTGGTACCCCTGGCGGGACAGATTGTATTCCAACATTTCTAGAAGGGTGTTGTCGTCTTCCACGACGAGAATTTTGCTTTCCATTTTTTCTTTTGTAACTCCGAACGATGCTGGCGTCAATGGGATGTGAGAGATTGGTCCAATCTGGACTGACCAACCGTTCTTCCAGGCTACTATCGAGATTGGACCAATCTTCAGCTTTGCCACGCGCCGACCACGCACTATACTCATAGACGCAAAAAAATTATCAACAGGAATAAACCCATGACCCAAAGTGGTACTGAAAGAATTACGGCCGCATTTGAGCAAGCCCTTCGCAGGCAAACGGCCGCACTGATGCCCTACTTCACCCTTGGTTATCCCGATGCAGAATCATCAATGGCGATCATCGAGGCCATTGCCCCGTACAGCGATTTGCTAGAGCTGGGCGTGCCTTTTAGCGATCCGCTGGCCGACGGGCCAACGGTGCAGCACAGCACCCAGGTATCGCTGGAAAATGGCACCACCACGGCCAGCTGCCTGGAGATGGTGCGCGAGCTGCGGCGGCGCGGCGTGCAAACGCCCATCATGCTAATGGGGTATGTGAACCCAATATTGGCCTATGGCGAAGCAGATTATGTACGCGACGCGGCTAAGGCGGGGGCCGATGGCTTCATCGTGCCCGATCTGCCGCCGGAGGAGGCGCAGATTCTGGATGCTTTGCTAAGTGAGGCCGGTCTGTCGTTGATTCATTTCCTGGCCCCCACCAGCAACCAGAGCCGTATTGATCGGGTAGCGGCGCAGGCCAGTGGCTTCATCTACCTGGTGAGCGTGACGGGTGTGACCGGGGCGCGCAGCCAGGTACGCACCGATCTTGCGGGATTTGTAAATAGTGTACGGGGGCAAACGGCCGTTCCGCTGGCGGTGGGCTTTGGCATCAGCACTCCAGCGCAGGCAGCGGAGGTGGGGCAAATCGCCGATGGCGTTATTGTGGGCAGCGCGCTCATCAACGCCGTGAATGCAGCGGAGAATAAGGTGGAAGCGGCCGTACAGTTTGTGAAGTCGCTGCAGGACGCATTGCGGAAGTAGCATCAGGCGATTTGCATTTTTGGGTAGCGGCAGACCCCTGTTGTTACCTAATTGGAGCAGACACGGGGGTCTGCTCTTACTGTTACTGCCCCACCAGGCGCGGATTGGCCCAGTAGCCGCTCACATCTTCTGCCGCGCCTTCTCCCCAAATTTCGAAACGTAGAGTAACGGCCGTTCCGGCATACGCATCCAGTGAGATGGCGATTGGTTGCCACAGTTCCAACTTGCCTTCGCTGGTATCCAGCAGCGTCGTTTCCTCTCCTTCCAGCGTGCGCAGGCGCAGCCGGTAGCGCAGGCCGGGCCGGGGCAGGACGGCCGTATGCAGTTCGCCGTTTGGTGGAATGGTAGCCATGACGCTGTGGGACAGCCAACGGCCGTTCTGCGGCGTCATTTTAATTGCCAACCGGCTGCCGTTTTGGGCCTCGACAATGGGCAGCGTGGTGTCGGGGTCGGGAACGGCCGTTTCTTGCCCATCTGGTTCTAGCCAGACGCGCCGGGATTGCAGCGCCCAGAGAAAGAGCGTCTCGTCGTGCTCCTGTAGCTCTGGCATGAGGTTATATACCTCTCCGTCTGCGTAATCCAGCACCACAAAGTCGCTGTCGGCGCGCCCCCAGGCAAACAGGTGGTCCAGGCTGCCGCCGGGACGCTCCAGCGGCGTGTCGTACCAGAGCTGCACCACGCTGCGGGTAAACTGCGGCGCAATCGGAAAGCGGACCGAGAAGAAATGGTTGTTTGGGCTGATGTTGGGAAAAAGCTGAAGGAGCTGCTGGCGCACCCTGGCTTCTTCGCTGACGTTTTCTAGCCATGCTTGCTGGTTGTTTCTTGTTTGGTTGATGTGGTGCAGGGCAACGGCCGTTACTCCCACCAGTAAAATGATTTGAATTAACCGCGGAGAACGCAGAGAGAACAGGGTCTTTTCTTCTGCTCTCCGCGACCTCCGCGCTCTCTGCGGTAAAAATCTCGCACGCAGGATCATCTCGAATGAGGCGCTGATGGCTAAAACCAGGCCAATCATGCCCTGGTAGATGTGCCTGCCCGCGTACAGGTTTGGCAGCTGCGACCACAGCGCCCAATAGATGAACGTCAGGTGCAGCAGCAGCCACAGCAGCCCCAGGCGCACTACACGGTTTCCCCACCAAAACCAAAGCCACACTAAAACCAATACGCCCGCAGCAAATAGCGAAGCCGCCCAGCCGCTTAAATTCACCAGCGGCATGATAAACGTAAAGCGAAACATAGTGACCGTGACAAATTCAGCAAATTCTGGCCAGGTGAGATACGTCAGCCACTCTGTGGTCTGGCGGCTGGCAATGTCAACCGTGTTGTTTGGGCGGGTGAATTGCACGTATAGGTAGACGACAGTGAGCAATGCCTGGACCGCAAAGAAGATGAGCTCTTTCTTTGAGATTAGAGAGTGGAGATTAGAGACTGCAATGCTTTTTAGCCTCCAGTCTCTAATCTCCGCTCTCTCTACTATTAGCAGCAAAAACAAAAACGGCGGCAGCAGCACGCTTTCTTCGTGAGATAAAAAGGTTAGCAGGCAGAAGAGCAGGGTGAACAGTAGCTGGCGGGCGGACGGCCGTTTCAGATAGCTAAGCCAGGCGCTCACTGTCAGTAAGGAAAAGACGGCCGCCAGCACAATGGCAATGCTGCTGATCCAGGTCACGACATCTACCCAATGGCCGTGGATGGCAAAGATGGCGGCGGCGAGAACGGCCGTAAACGTGCCCAACTTAAACTGACGGGCCACCCGGTATACCAGCGCAATGGCCAGCGCGTGAAACAGAAGCGCCATCCAGTAAAAACCCTGAGGCACAAAGTGAAAAATTGCTTCCAGCAGGGAAAACCAGACAAGCTGCAAGGGGCGATAATACCAGGAGAGATAGTAAGGATTAAACAGCGAAAACCCCAGTACGGGGTTGGCGATCACTTCCTTGATATAGTCAAACTGAACATAGTCATCACCCACAAAGGCCCAGGCAAAGGGTGGATAGTAGATTGAGAGCGTGATAAGAATTAGGCCAATAAGGGTGAACTGTAAGTACAGCTTGTTTCGTCTTGTCATGTGTTGATGTATCATCAGATGGAAATGGTTAATTGTTAATTGTTAATGGCTAATTGTCAAAATTTACCATTAATCATTTGCCATTTACCATTAACCGTTAAGGAGTTATATGTCGAATAAACTTGCACAAGAAACCAGCCCCTATCTGCTGCAACATGTGGCAAATCCCGTAGAATGGTATCCCTGGGGAGAAGAAGCGCTGCAAAAGGCGCGCCAGGAAAACAAGCCGATATTGCTCAGCATTGGTTATGCTGCTTGCCACTGGTGCCACGTAATGGCTCACGAATCGTTTGAAGACCCGGCCACGGCCGAATACATGAACCAGCACTTCGTCAATATCAAGGTAGACCGCGAAGAGCGGCCCGATCTGGATGCCATTTACATGCAGGCAGTGGTGGCGATGACCGGGCAGGGCGGCTGGCCCATGACCGTCTTTCTAACGCCAGAGGGACGGCCGTTTTACGGCGGCACCTACTTTCCACCCGCGCCCCGCTACGGCATGCCCAGCTTTATCCAGCTCATGCAGGGCATCGTCAACGCCTGGGAAACAAAGCGCAAGGATATTTTGCAGAGCGCCGGGGAGATTACCCAACACCTTCAGCGAACGGCCGTGCTCACCGGGCAAGATGATGTGCTGAGCCCTGGCATGTTTAGCAAAGCCACTGCGGCTCTGGCGGCCAATTTTGACCACGAGCGCGGGGGATTTGGCGGTGCACCCAAGTTTCCACCCTCCATGACCCTGGAATATTTGCTGCAAAGCTTTGTGCTGCATAAAGATAGTCGCGCCCTGCACATGGCCGAAACTACGCTCAAAATGATGGCCTACGGCGGCATGTACGATCAGCTCGGCGGTGGCTTTGCCCGCTACTCAACCGACGTGAACTGGCTGGTGCCCCACTTTGAGAAGATGCTTTACGACAATGCCTTACTGGCCCGCGCTTACCTGCACGCCTACCAGGTGACGCAGGAGCCACTTTACCGCCGCATTGTGGAGGAGACACTAGACTTTGTGGTGCGCGAACTGCGCCACGAAGACGGCGGCTTCTACAGCAGCTATGATGCCGACAGTGAAGGTGAAGAGGGCAGATTCTATGTGTGGTCTGCCGCTGAAATTGATGAGCATTTGGGCGAAGATGCAAAGCTGTTTAAGCTATATTACGACGTCACCAGCCGGGGCAACTGGGAAGGCAGCAATATTCTTAACATCAAAAAGGAGCTGGATGAGGTTGCCTGGGCCACCAAAATGAGTGAAGAGAAGGCAGCAGAGCGGCTGGCTGCGGCCAGACAAAAGCTGTACGATATTCGCGCCCAGCGCGTGTGGCCAGGGTTAGATGACAAGGTGTTGACGGCCTGGAACGGACTGATGCTGGCTGCCTTTGCCGAGGCCGGGCGCGTGCTGGAACGGCCGGATTATACGGAAACGGCCGTGCGCAATGCCCAGTTCCTATACAAAAATATGCGTACGGCCGACGGCCGTCTCCTGCGTACCTGGAAAGCAGGCAGCGAAGCCAAATACAATGGCTACCTGGAAGATTATGCCTATCTGGCCGACGGCCTGCTGGCGCTCTACCAAACGACCTTCGACGAGCAGTGGTTCGCCTGGGCGCAGGCGCTGGCAGATACGATGCTGGCTCACTTCCGTGACGCGGAAAATGGCGGCTTTTTTGACACGTCAGACGATCATGAGGAGTTAATCCACCGGCCCAAGGATTTGCAGGACAATGCCGTACCTAGCGCCAATGCTATGGCCGCTCACGTGTTGCTAAAATTAAGTTTGTATACGGGCAATGCACATTATTGGGAGGTGGCGGAAACGGCCGTTTCCTCTCTTTACGGCGCAATGGTGCAGCATCCCAACGCCTTTGCCCACTGGCTGTGTGCGGCCGTTTTCATCACCAGCGAGGAAGGGCTGGTACCCCCGGCGCTGCTGCACAACCTGAAGCACAACAAGGTGCTGCACACGCAAAACCTGTTTGTGGTGCTGCGCCACCACGAGGTGCCGTGGATCGGCCTGGAGCAGCGTGCCCAGGTGCAGGCGCTGGGCGCCGGCTGCTGGCAGGTGGTGCTGCACTTCGGTTTCAAGAACGACCCCAATGTGCCCGAGGCGCTGCGCTCGGCCGAGCTGCCGGGCTGGAAGCTGGATCCCATGCGCACCAGCTATTTCCTGTCGCGGGAAGTGGTGGTGCCCCGCATGGGGGGGCGCATGGCGCTGTGGCGCGAGAAGCTGTTCGCCCAGATGCACGCCGGGGCCAGTGGCGTAGCGGGCTTCTTCCACCTGCCGGCCAATGCGGTGGTGGAGCTGGGGACCAAGGTCCACATCTGAGGCCGAAAAAAAGCTGTCACAGGTCGGTTCGCTGCCCATGCAATCTGCAAGCGCATGAGCAGCTATGGATTTTGATGAATCGGTGATCGCCGGCCGCACAGGTGTCAGCCTGGCGTCCCGGCGGGTGCCAGAATCTGCGGCCATGCGCTTCTTTCGTGATCTGAGCTTGTCTGCCTTCACGGCAGGTTTCGTGGCCGTGCTGGTGGGCTTCACCAGCTCTGTGGCGCTGGTGTTCCAGGCGGCCCAGGCCTTTGGCGCCACACCGGGGCTGTATCGCCAGGCATTGGCACACTGATCACCTAGCAGGCCATTGAAAAAGCTCTGTCCACGTTATGCGTTGAGGGGGCGATT
>JBHIWP010000154.1:0-12726 GCA_041987425.1 Promineifilaceae bacterium (SeqCode)
AGCGCCGCCACGGCACACGCGGGGCGGTTCAGATTAAAGGCAATCGGGCCATCCACGTGGGCAACCAGCAAATCAATAGCCGCCTCCCCCACAAAAGCAGCCAGTTCCCGATCAAAGTTTACGGCCGTTATGATCAGGATAAAAATGTCATCTGCGTCCGGTTCCAGCGAGCGTATTTTTTCTGCCTGTGCTTGTGCGGCCGTTTGGGCGGCCGGGTTCAGGTCTGGAATATAAATAGCGGCCAGAAGCTGCCCGTTGTTGGCACGCGCCAGGGCTAACGCCAGCTGCCAGGCACGACCTAGCGGCTCTTCCGGTGGCAAGATCACCAATGCACGCCATAATTTTTCTTCTGGAATCTGTCCCTCAATTAGCTGCATGGGATGCTAGTATAGCAAACGGCCGTCTGAATTAGAAGAAAGTCAACAGGAGCGCAGATGATTGTCACATTTGTTTCGTATAAGTTGCCCTCCGGCCAAAAGTGACCGTCACCAGCCCTTGAAACTATGCTATAATGCACCCATCAGCTAGCAGGAGCAAATGACAATGAAACGATTTGAATTAGAAGAAGAGGAACGCAAGGTATTACAAACATTAGCCAAGCGAGGCGCGATGAGTCCTAGCGAGGTGGCCGCAGAAACCTGGACGCTGCCGGGCAGAACATTGGCGGTGCTGCGCGATCTGTCGAGCGCAGGCTTTGTTTTGCTGCGCGACGATACGCACAGCCCAGACGGCATGTTGGTCGCCATCACCAGCCAGGCACGCCTCTACCTTAATGGCAGCCTGACTTAACAACTTTCATTTACTAGCGTTTTTTATTCTCATGGTTGTTCCTTCCCCCGAAGAGATCACGTTCGGCCGTCGCACTCAGTTCACGCCCGGCATGAAAATAGCTGCTGCTTTATTCCTACTGCTTTTGGCCGCCCTGATTACCATTATTGTTTTCCCCATTACCGAAACAACACCTACCTGGGTTGAACCGCTGCAAACCAATGTCTATGGCTTTATGGCGCGGATCTCTCCCTACATTCTGGTTGGACTGCTGGGCGCAGCTGTTGCCATTGCTGAGCTGGTTTCTACCTTCCAAACCTATCCCCGTGAAGCGCTGCGCACCCGCTGGGCCTGGATCTTGATTGGCGTCAACGTTTTTGCGGCGATGATCGCCCTGGTTGTGGTGCGCGTCACCATGACGGATATGGACCCTGCATTGCAAATTCTAAGCGTAGGCGTCGGCTTTCAGGCCATCATCCGCACGCGCTTTGTGCTGGCCAAGCGCATTGGCGACGATGGCGATGAAGGGGAAGTGGCGCTAAATCTTGGCTGGCTGTATGACCAGTTCCAAAATCTGGCCCGCACCCAAATTGATCTGGAGTTGATGAACAATCGACGAACGGCCGTTACCCGCCTGCTCAATTATTACCCCTCCATGGCCGAACTGTATGACATCGCCTGGTACACCATCACCGCTCGCGCGACTCTGACGCGCGAACAAGAAGAGCAGCGCAAAGCCGACCTGGAAAAGCTGCTGGACCCCAAAGCACCAGAAAACTTTGCTAAATCCAGCATTGCCCTCATGGTCTTGGAAAATGGCGGCCAGGCCTACGTAGAGCTGTTGCTGACCCAGGCAATGCAAAGCCTTAACCCAGAAGCAATGTCCCAGACCAAAACCACCAGCGATGATAAGCTCATCTGGAAGCTGATAAACAACTATAACCTGGAAGAACTGGTGGCGTTGACTGAAAAAGTGGCCCATTCTGAGCGAGTTTTGGAATATGTCACCAACGCTGCCAAGCCAGACACCAACGTAAACACGGCGAACCAAAAAGCGACCATTGCCCACTTCCTGGTACAGCAAATTGGCATAGAGCCACTGCAAGAGGCTATGGAGCAGGCAAGACGGGAGTGAAAAAGCGAAGCACTCTCTTTTTGATTATTTGCTGAGTTTTGTTGTCGACTGAAATCCGCTTTGCTACAGTTGCATCCATGATAAGAACAAAATTGATTCTCCTTGTGGGGCTGTTGTTTTTGGCAGCGTGTGGCGGCCAGGAAGAGGCAGCTGATGTGCAGGAGTTTGTTTCTCCGATTCAAATTGCGCAAATGAGTGCGGATACGGCCGTTGGCACCCCGCGCATTGTTTTTGGCCTGTTTGACGGACCCGATCCGGTAGCGGACGCGCAAAGCGTCTGGCTAACCGTGGTGCCCGTGGGTGAAGAAAATAGCGAAGCCGTCTGGGAAGGTCCGGCAGAAAATTATAGTGATTATGAAATTCCCTACTGGATAGCCTATCCTACCCTCCCCACTCCTGGCTTTTGGGGAGTGACCGCAGAGGTAGCGCTGGCAGACGGCCGTACCGCTACCAGCCAGTTCACCATCGAAGCGAAAGCAGAAAGTTCCGCCGTTATGGTCGGCAACATGGCACCTTTGAGCCAAAATCGCACTGTTCACACGGAACCAGACCTCAACAAGCTAAGCTCTGGGCTTGATCCAGATCCGTCTTTTTACCAGCTTACCGTGGCTGATGCAGTGGCTAACGACAAACCAACCGTAGTCGGCTTTATTACGCCGGGTTTATGCGCATCGCAATGGTGTGCGCCCGTGTTAGACAGCGTAGCCACGGTGCGGGACGCTGCGGGAGACCGAGTTAACTTTATTCATATCGAAGTGTACGAGGATTTCCAGGCATTGACTTACGTGCCGGAAATGGCCGAGTGGGGCCTGGAAACGGAGCCCTACATTTTTGTGCTGGATAATGAAGGGCGCGTATCGGCCTCGTTGGCGGGGCCTGTGTCGCCGCGCGAGTTGTCCCAGGCGTTAGAGCCGGTGCTGCCATGAGGCGGCTGTGGCTCATTTTGCTGGCTGTGTGCAGTACGGCCGTTGTCGTTCCCGGCGTTTTGGCTCATGCACAATTACGCTCGGCAGTTCCAGCGCCGGGCAGCACCGTGGCATCCTTAACAGAGATTGAGCTGGTTTTTAGCGAACCAATTGGCGCAGAGAGCCAGATCGAGCTGCTGCAAGATTTTGTAACGGTTGCCGAGCTGCAGCCTGTGATTGATCCTAACGACGCCACGGTATTGCGTACGGCCGTGCCTTCCCTGACCGATGGCGTATATACTGTGCAATGGTCGGTCTCCAGCGCCGACGGACACACCATTAGCGGCAGCTACTCGCTCGGTATCAACAGGACGGTACAGTCAGCCGCCCCCTGGTATCAAACCATCTGGGCACAGTTTGGGTTTTTGCTGAGCGGCTTAGGCGTAACGGCTTATGTGCTGCGCCGCTGGCGGCGCCAGGAAAATGAAGCAGCTCAGCTAGATAAAATACCTGAAGAGAGGATGTGAAATGCCTTACCAAACAACTTGGGAATCGCGTGGTGTGGTGTGGGAATTTTATGATCACGTTTCGGCTCAGGAAATTGAAGCCGCAAATGATGAGTTTTACGTTGATGAGAGAAGTGATTTAGCAAAGTATCAGATTATTGATGCCTCTAAAGTTACCAGTGTGGAATGGAGTGAACGAGACATTAAAATGATTGCCGCGTACGACATTGGCGCAGACAGCGTCATCAAAAATTTGAAGGTCGCTTACGTGACTGTCGATGAAGAGATTGCAGAGAAGATTGAAAAATATATTGACGTCTCCCGCAGGTTAAATTCAAGCTGGCAGTTTAGAGGCTTTACAGACATGGACAGCGCCAGAAGTTGGATTTCCACCTAGTTTATTAGTTTATCGCTTCCTTATAGCTCGCCTGGCTCAATGTAGTTCGCCTACTCAATATGTATTGCAATTCGATTTTATGCTAAACTAATTGCATTAAACATGGCCTACTTAATAAGTTGCCATGAAGGTTATGTTCGGAGGCCAAAATGGACGAAAGCGGAGAGCTACCCGCTCCTTCACTGCCCCTGTTCTTTGGCAGTAACAACAATATAGCTTTCCAGGAACAACTTGATTACTACCATAAGATTATTCATACGCTGCCTACAGCCATCTATACCACGAATATGGAAGGCTATATTATGCTTTATAACGATGCAGCGGCCGAACTGTGGGGGCGCAGGCCCGTCGTCGGTAAAGATCTTTGGTGTGGCTCCTGGCGTATTTACCGGCCTGATGGCACGCTCCTTCCTTTAGAAGAATGCCCTATGGCGCTAACGCTACGCGGCGGCCATTCGGTGAGCGAAGAAATCGTTGTGGAGCGAGTCGATGGCACGCGCCTGCACGTGATGCCCCACCCCAAGCTGCTGTATGACGACAGCGGACAGCCGGTAGGCGCTGTGAACCTTTTGGTTGATATTACAGCACGAAAACAGACTGATGAGGCATTGGGAGAAAGCAAGCAGCGGACCATCCAGCTCTCTACTCGGTTAAAAGCCCTGCTCAAATCCACTTCGCGCCTTATTGAAACGCTAGAAACCGAAGAGCTACTTTCCTCACTCCTTACTATCGCCAGTGAGCTTGTAAATGTGGATGCGCTGGGCCTTTGGCGTACAGATAGATTAGGCGTCTGGACGGTTATCGCCAGTACTGGCCTGTCGGATAATTTTGTCAGGGAGTCGCTGGAGAGTATTCAGAACTCTCCACCCCTCATTGAGCCGGTAATCGTGCAGCCAGAAGATATGTCCCAGCGAACAAATCCCCTTTTGGCAAAACGCTGGGCACGTTACGAGCAGGAGGGAATTCGCACGCTGATGATCTTACCGCTGGTTATTCACGGCGAATCAACCGGTACGCTCGTCTTCTACCGCCGCTTGCCACAGCAGTTTACAGAAGTTGAAATTGAGTCTGCACAGGCTTTAACAAATATTGCATCGGCCGCAATTACCACAGCAGAGCTGTATGACACACAATCACGGCTGCGGCGAGAAGCGGAGGAAACGGCCGTTCGTGAAACCTTTCTTGCCAATGCGGGAACCCTGCTTTCTGAGTCCCTGGACTATGAGAAGACACTTGCTAATGTAGCACGTGTAGCCGTACCACATTTCGCGGATTGGTGTGCAGTAGACCTGCTCGACGATCAGGGTATGGTTCAGCGGCTGTCTGTGGCCCATATTGATCCCCGAAAAGTGGCGCTGGCTCAAGAAATTTATAGAAAGTATCCTCCGAACCCCAATTCTACAAATGGCGTGGTGCAGGTCATTCGTACAGGTGAACCCGTGCTGGTGCCAGAAATACCAGATAAGCTGTTAGAGGAAGCGGCAGGAGAAGATAAAGAATATCTGCAACTGATGCGCGAGCTGGAAATAGCCTCTTATATTTGCATCCCGCTGCGGGCCGGGGGCACTGTTTATGGCGCCATTAGCTTTGTTCGCTCAGGCCCTAACCATTTGTTTGAGGAGCGTGACCTCAACACTGGACAAGAAATAGCTCTACGAGCCGCACAGGCAATTGCCAATGCCAAGCAGTACCGGGACCGAAAACACGCCGAGGCAGCCCTGCGCCAGCTGACCGAATCGCTGGAAGAGCGCGTGCAGCAGCGCACAAAGCAGGTGCGCAAGCTGGTCTCACAGCTAACAAAGGCCGAGCAGGAAGAACGCCGCCGAATTTCACAAGTCCTCCATGATGAGCTCCAACAACTTCTCAGCGCCCTCAGCATGAAGCTAAACACAATACATCAGGATGTGCAGGTTTTGCAGCAGCCTGATCTGCTGCAAATGCTGGAAGAGGGCAGCGAGTGGATTGATCAGGCTATTACTTTAACTCGCCAATTAACGGTGGATTTTAGTCCACCCCTTTTAAAGAATCAGGGCCTGACAGACGCGCTAGAATGGCTACAGCGCCAGATGGGAGAGCTGCACGGGCTTGATGTAGTGGTTGAAGCCGACCATCAATTTTATATAGCGGACGAAAACCTTCAGATATTGCTCTTCCAAATTGTGCGTGAATTGCTCTTTAATGTGAAGAAACACGCCAATATCAAGCAGGCCACCGTGAAGATAGAGGAGTCAGAGGACCACCTTATCATTCACGTCGTTGATAAGGGCCGGGGATTTGACGTGCCGCAAGTAGAAGCACGCCAGGAGCAGGTAAGGGGCTTCGGCCTCTTTAGCATCCGGGAACGCATTAATTTACTTGGAGGTCATCTGCATATACACTCTCAGCCTGGTGAGGGCACAGATGTGGCCGTGTATGTTCCAGCGCAGCCCGTTCCGCAGCAAGCCTGACTGTCTTAGAGGATCGAAAGCTCCAAAGCCTACACCATGCGCCAACTAACCAAGCGATTCGACACCATCATCGTAGGCGGCGGTTCGGCTGGGTGCGTGTTGGCCAACCGCCTTAGTGCCAACCCAGATCATGAGATATTGGTATTAGAAGCTGGTCGGGCAGTTGCCAGGTGGGATTTATTCATCCACATGCCAGCCGCCCTTACTATCCCCATTGGAAATCCCCGCTACGACTGGTGCTATTGGTCAGAACCAGAACCTTTTATGCACAACCGGCGCATCTACCATGGCCGGGGCAAGCTTTTGGGCGGTTCCAGCAGCATCAATGGCATGATCTTCCAGCGGGGCAATCCGCTGGATTATGAAAAGTGGAGCAGCGAGCCAGGCATGAGCCATTGGGATTATGCCCACTGCCTGCCGTACTTCAAGCGGATGGAAAGGAGCCTGACAGAGGGTAACGACTTTCGGGGTACGGAAGGCCCGCTTATGCTGGAGCGGGGTGCGGTAACGAATCCACTTTTTAAGGCATTTTTTACGGCCGTTCAAGAAGCAGGCTACGAACTAACCGAAGACGTTAATGGCTACAAACAAGAAGGCTTTGCCGCCTTCGACCGCAACGTGCATCAGGGGCAGCGCTGGAGTGCAGCGCGTGCCTACCTGCACCCGGTACTGCACCGGCCCAACCTCACAGTAATGACCCGCACCCTGGCGACTAAAATTTTGTTTGAAGGCAATCGAGCCGTTGGCGTGGAAATTAAAAAGGGCAGACGCAGCGTGCAGAAAGTGCTGGCTGGCGAGGTAATCTTATGTGGCGGCGCGTTTAATTCCCCCCAGCTCCTGCAGCTTTCAGGCGTAGGGAACGCGGCTGAGCTAGAGGCCCTGGACATAACAGTGGTTCAAGATCTGCCGGGGGTGGGAGAAAACTTACAGGATCACCTGGAAGTCTATGTTCAACATGCCTGCACGCAGCCCGTTTCTGTGTACCCGGCCTTGCAATGGTATAACAAGCCCTGGGTGGGGCTGCAGTGGCTCCTGGCTAAAAGAGGTCCGGCAGCGACGAATCACTTTGAGGCAGGCGGCTTTGTACGCAGCAATGACGATGTGTCATACCCGAACCTGATGTTCCACTTTTTGCCGGTTGCCGTTCGCTACGACGGCACATTGCCCAACAAGGGGCACGGCTACCAGGTACACGTGGGGCCAATGTATTCAGATGCCAAAGGCTGGGTGAAAATTAAAACGGCAGATCCCACCAGCTACCCCGCGATCCAGTTCAACTATCTGTCTACAGCACAGGATCGGCGAGAATGGGTAGAAGCGATTCAGTGCGCTCGCCACATTTTGAGCCAACCAGCCTTTACTCCCTTCAATGGCGGCGAAATTTCCCCCGGCCACTCTGTGCAAAGCGATGAGGAAATTTTGAAATGGGTAGGCCACGATGGCGAAACCGCTTACCATCCCTCCTGCACCTGCAAGATGGGCACGGACGAGATGTCCGTGGTCGCCCCAGACTCGATGAAAGTGCACGGGCTGGAGGGGTTGCGAGTCGTCGATGCCTCGGCAATGCCCACCATCACCAACGGCAACATTTACGCCCCGGTGATGATGCTGGCCGAAAAGGCGGCTGATTTGATTATGGAGAACACGCCCCTGCCCAAAGCGGCCGTATCTTACTACAGATACAGTTTGCCTACCGTTGATGTTGATATTCCGGACAAGTAAGATGGAGGGAAACGGCCGTCTTACCCTCGCCAACCCGCCCGCGCACAGCTGGCCCAACTGCAAGTTGTCAGCAGATAATCCTCAGTTTCGCCAAAGTTATAGCCTCCGGGTGGTCCGCTGCCATCAGCCTGCCCACCCGCTGCCAGGGGAGCTGCGGTATCACTCAGGGTAATGCGCATCCACATGGGTGCCAATGCCAGCTCGTCTGGATGATAGGGAGTCACGCTGAGGGTAACCGTTTGGGCTGATTGCAGGTCAATAAGGCGATTTTGCACGACCCATTCAGATAGTTGCCCACATGGCTTCAACACCGTGTCGGTCCAGGCCCCATCTCTGTTAAAGTCCATCCAAACATTCACGAACATCGTAGCTGCACCTGGCACATGCACGTCTATGTTAAACGTGACGGTTTCACACTCATTTAAAGATTGAATAAAAATGAGGCTATCCGCTTCATCTCTATTGGCCAGATCGTTGGCAACGTCAATATTTGTTATGTCATCTTCATCATTACCATAGTGGGCATTAAACTCTTCACTAACGCCGCTGCCCAAATAAAAGCCCTCTTTGGCATTGTGGTGATAAGGGCCTGATTGCGCTCCTGGGACATAAATGGTGGGGAAGCTCGCTGGAACAAGCGAGGGGGTTGTGTAAGCCGCCATATTGTCCGTTGGCGCATCGCCCAGATCACCAACAACCATTTCCGGTGGTGGTGGAGGGCCTGCATAGGCAACAACGGCCGTTGACACCAAATAGACCAGCAATAATAAAATCGTCGCGCCCGGCAACAGGCGTTTAAACCTCAATGGAATTAGCTGTTTTTGGTGATCCCACATAGCGTCTTACTCCTTCTCGTTACCAGACAGGATTGCAAACGGCCGTTCTACCTGCTCATTGCTTGAGCCATTGGCAGATTTTGCACATAACTAATTTTCAATACTTTTTGCCAATTGCCACACAACAGCTAATTATAGTTGCCAAACTTCGATCATGGTCTCACAATTTCCTGTTTCGGTGCCATTTTTGGCGTTTAACCGGCTAAAGCAAAAATGCAGGCAGAGCTTTTTGCCCTGCCTGCGGCGCAATGTGGTCGGTCTACGCAGCCGTGGTTAATCCTCTGGGACAAATCCTGGAAGCATATAATCTTCCGTTTCGCCTAAGTTATAGCCATTGTCTGGGCCGCGCCCATCGGCATGTGTGGCTGGCTGATCGCTTAATGTAATTCGCATCCACATAGGCCCCTTGCCTGGCCCCGGATTATACGGCAGGAATGCCGGGGTTGTCAGCGTATAGGTACCCGGGCCGGGGAGCGAGATCTGGTGGTTCTGAACGGCCCATTCCGGCGCGCTTACCCCACCGCTGCACGTAGGAACGTTCCCCCAGGCACCGTCACGAATCCAGTCGAACCACAGGTTCACGTAAGCAGTGTAAGGGCCGCCAGTTCGCACGGTCACAACATAGTTTAACGCCATCAATTGGCAGTGCGGCGGCTGGCCCAGCGGGCCAACAAATGCGTTGTCAAATGCATCGTTGTTTGGATCATCATTCAGGGGCTCCAGGTTATGAATGCCATCTGCATCAAAGCCCATATCCGCCTCCTCTTCACGGCTAACGTTGTTGCCCAAAAAGTAGGCTCTTATATTTTTGTGCTGAGGTCCGCGAGGCAGAGAACCACTAAAAACAGTGGGGAAATCGGCCAAAACGCCCGAACTGGCATACGCGGTCATGGTCACGCCAAAGTTATTGGTGCTGTCCGGGGCATCGCCAAAATCAGAAAAAACCGGCTGCGGTGTTATGGCTGGCGTAGTAAGTGGAGAAGCCTGCGATGTGTCGGCAACCCCAGCTAAATCCTCACCGGGGGCCGCAGCTTTGGCCATAGCAGACCCCGTCAACAGCACAATAAAGAGCAGCACCAGCAGTCCCTTATATCGTTCCCGCCGGAAAATCCGCCTGGCTAGTTTTCGTCCAGGCCCATCTTTACTAATTTGCCAATTGCTTTGATTCATGCTTTCCGTCTCCTTACACTTTTTGTGGTTCGCTAGAATGGGGTTGATAAGACTTATTGAGTGTAGAGTAGGAGATAGCCAGGCGAGTCCCACATTCGCTCTGCTTGTTCCCAATCAACCGTTTAGTAGAGAGCTATTTTTCTGCTGCCTGCGCCAAAGTTTCATAAATGCTCCTAAAAAGCGGCCGTTTGTTTCATCTTTTCTATTTTGGTTCCGCTTTCTGGTATAGAATATTGGCGATGACAGAGGAAGGTACGATGACAGAAGGTCCGGCAAACAATAAAGAAATTGATCTTTTTCAGCACGAAATAATAGCTGCTCTCACTAACTTTAAAGACCCAACCTGGCTCGGCAATCACTCACCTTTGGCAACGCCCTATTTTTTGGGTGAATATCTGCTGCGGCAGCAAGGCGAAAACAGCACGGCCGTACGCCGGGGGCAAACGCTGCAAAAGCTGCTTCACGATACGGCACAGTCCCTGGTGGAACAAGAGGAAGACGGCCGTTATCTCTACCGCCTGTTAGATTTGAGCTTTTTCCGACCGCGCCCACTGACGCAGATCCTCCATGAGCTAAGTATTTCTAAATCGACTTACTACCGCCCGGCCCATCGCCCCCGCGCCATTCAAAAGTTGGAACAGGCCTTGATTCAGCAGCTAAAGCCCAACCTGCGCCTGGAGGAGCTGCCTGCTCTGCACTCAGAGATGCTGGGCCGGGATTCATTGATTGAGCTATGCCAACGGCCGTTGCAAAAAGGCCAGATGCTGGCACTTACGGGTA
Source organism: Promineifilaceae bacterium (SeqCode) (assembly GCA_041987425.1). Lineage (GTDB taxonomy): Bacteria > Chloroflexota > Anaerolineae > Promineifilales > Promineifilaceae > Leptofilum. The sequence continues at coordinate 10,667 of JBHIWP010000154.1, forward strand.
GCAGCGGTGTGGGCAAAACCACGGTCGGGGCATTCCTGGCGACTCAATGGCAGCCTCAGCCCACCTTCTGGTTTACCTTGCGTCCCGGCCTGAATGACCATCTGGGCAGCTTCTTGTTCCTGTTGGGCTACTTTTTACACAGGCAGGGCGCGGCCAGCTTATGGTTGCAGGTAGTGGCCGACGCTGGCAAAGTTTCTAGCGAGATAGCATTGGGCTTAATTCGGCGCGATCTGAGCGACTTGGGACCAGCCCGGCCGCTCCTATGCATTGACGAGATAGACCTGTTACGGCCGTCTGAAGTTGAGTCCCACAGGCAGCTGCTTGCCTTTTGGGGCAGCCTGCGTGGGTTAACGCCCATTCTCTTGCTGGGCCAGCACGTGCCCATGGAAGTAGATTGGGTGGAAGAGATACCCGGTCTGAACGGAACGGCTATCCGCCAGATGCTGGGCCAGGCGGACGTTACCCTGTCGGCAGAAGAGCTGGCAGCGCTCCAGACATACACCAACGGCAGCCCGCGCCTCCTCAAACTATTCATCACTTTGCACCGGGCTGGCGAACCCCTGGCCGAGGTGCTGCCGCGCATGTCCACTGCGCCCTCACTAGAATTTATTCTGAACCGAATCTGGCGGCACCTGAATGAGAAAGCGCAGCAGCTGTTGGCCTTCCTTTCTGTTTTTCGCCGCGCCGCACCGCGTGATGCCTGGCCAGAGCCGGACGCGCTGAACCATGTAGCAGCGCTAAATCTTGTGCAAATTGACGATGCGGGCGGGGTTGGTTTATTGCCTGCCTATAAAGCCGTTATTTACCAGCAGCTTTCGCCTGAAACCAGAGAGTCTTTGCATTTGGAAGCGGCCGCTATACGAGCCACACATGGACAATGCACAGCCGCAGCCTACCACTACATTAACGGAGGCCAGCCGGAAACGGCCGTATGGCTGTGGTACACTAACCGCCGCCAGGAAATTGACCAGGGGCAAGGCCCCGCAGCTTTAGAGCTCTTTGTTAGCTTATCGCGCAACCAATTGGCAAAGCCAGAGCAAGAGCTTCTGGTCTTGCTCCGCAGCGAATTGAGATTGCTGGTTGGAAGTTACGAGAAGATCAGAACCGATTTGTACGCAACCCTGTGGCACAATCCCATTTTAAAAGGGCGAGCCAGCCGCCTACAAGGCGATACAGCCTACGAACACAACCATTATGAAGCCGCCATTCAGTCCTACCGTCAGGGGCTGGAAACCATCCACGCTGTGGGCACCGAACTGGCTCTGTTTCACAAAGACCTGGGCAAAACCCACTGGCAAAAACAAGACCCGGAGCAAGCCTGGCAAGAAGCGCTGCTGGCTCGCTATGAAGTGGAAAATTTGCAGGGTGACCTACAGGAGACGCGAGGCAACTACGCTGAAGCGCTTCAGCATTACGAGGAGGCGCTTTCTCTGGCTAAACAGCTAGGCTTTGTAGAAGGTGAAGGCAAAACGCGCAACAGTCTGGCCTGGATGCTGCTGCGGCAGGGCAAATTTGAATCAGCAACCCGGCACTGGGAGCAAGCCAGCCGCTGCTACCAGCAGGTTGGCAGGCTGACCTGGCAGGCAGGCATCAAAATTAATCAGGCCGTGGCCTGCACCGATACAGGCCAGCCGGGGGCCGCGCTCCCGCTTTTGCAGGAGGCACTTGCTGTCTTTGAATCATTAAGCCATACCAGAGGCCAGGCGCTGGCCTTGCACAATTTGGCTGAAGCCTACTTTGCCCTGGGCGACGTTAAACAGGCCGAGCCTTTTATTTGGCGGGCAATTCAGTGTGAAGATATTAGCCTGATGCCCGCGAATCTGAAGATGATGGCCAGAATTAGGCTGGCTCAAGGGCTGCTGGAGGAAGCAGAAGCCTTTTGCCATAGAGCGCTTGAGGCGGCCGAGCAAAACCAGAATGTGTATATTTGCGGCATGGCCTGGCGCATTTTGGGGCAGATATGTCTGGCCCAAGGGCGAGAAGCGCAAGCAGCAGCAGCATTGGAAAAGGCTCTGGAAATTTTTGAGGAATTAGGGCTTCTGCATGAGGTGGAAGCCACC
>JBHIWP010000155.1:0-12717 GCA_041987425.1 Promineifilaceae bacterium (SeqCode)
CTTATACTGTGGGGCAGCAAATTGGTCGCCCTATGGAGCGGTTTAGCACGGTACCTAAAAAGCAGATTCGCGGTGAAGTAATAAGATTGCTGGAAGCTATGCGGCTTGGGGCCAACTACTATAACCGGCTGCCGCGCCAGCTGAGCGGTGGCGAGAAGCAGCGCGTGGGCATTGCCCGGGCACTGGCCAGCCGCCCAGACCTGGTGCTTTGCGACGAGCCGGTGAGTGCCCTGGATGTATCTGTGCAGGCCGCCCTGCTCAACCTGCTGCTCGAAGTGCAGCACGAGTACAACACCACCATGATATTCATCGCGCATGACTTATCCGTAGTGCGCTTCTTCTCCGACGACGTGGCGGTGATGTATTTAGGGCAGATTATGGAGATAGGCCCGGCAGAGGCCATCTATGCCCCACCCTATCATCCGTACACCGAAGCCCTGCTTTCGGCCGTACCCATACTAGATCCGACGGCCAAGCAGAAGCACATTCGGCTGGACGGAACTGTGCCCAGCGCTATCAATCCGCCCAGCGGCTGCCGTTTTCATACGCGCTGCCCGCGTCGCCAGCTGCTGCCAGACGGTGGCAATGTGTGCGAGGAGGAAATCCCCCCCTGGCGAGAAGTAGGAAATAGTCACAGAATTTTCTGCCATATTCCGGAGGAAATGCTGCGCACGTTCGATCCAGTTATCTCAACGGCAAACAGCTAATGTGTAAAAGCCGAAAAGTTATTTGAAATAAATCAGGCTCAGTTTTGGCTTTTACTTGGGCAAATCACGAGACTCCTTACTTTCTTTTCCAAAATTCTTTCTGTGATTTGCCTGTTCCGCCCAAGAACTATCGAATAGACAAATCGATTAACCTAAAGAAAGGGAACAAAACATGCTTGTTAAAGAGTGTATGACCAGACACCCAATCATTATTTCACCATCCACAAAAATAACTGAAGCACAAAAGCTCATGGCAGAAAATCACATTCGCCATTTACCCGTTACCTCCGATGGCAAAAAGCTGGAAGGCCTAATCACCCGCGCGCGCTTTTCTTTGAAGCCAGATATGTTGGGCAGCCTGGACATGTGGGAAATTTCGCGTCAGCTAAGCGATCTGACCGTTAAAGAAGTGATGGTGAAAAAAGAAAACGTACTGACAATTGATGCCAACCGCACCATCGAGCGGGCCGCTAAGATTATGGCTGACCACAAGGTTAGCTGCCTGCCAGTTCTTGATGACGATGGCGCTGTTGAAGGAATCATTTCTGAGATAGATTTGCTGCACTCCTATCAAGAGATGCTTGGCCTACCAGCCGATGGCCTGCGCGTGACCGTGCGCATGCCAAACCAGAGGGGGGAATTTACCAAGCTGATGAAGGTGCTAGGGGAGAATGGCTGGGGCGTAATGGGCATTGGCACATACCCAACCCATCGCAAAGAGGGCTGGTATGATGTCGTGCTAAAAATTCCCGAGGTAACGGCCGAACAAGTACGTACTGCATTTAGCCAAATTGAAGCCCAGGAAGTTGTGGACATCCGGGATGTTGCCTAATTTTGGCGGCACATATCTGGACAGGCAAAAAGAGAGGGTATCTTAGCTACCTTCTCTTTTTTATTTGAAAGTGGTGGTGCGACTAACAAACACAAGCTGGCCTTCTGGGGCACCGCAAATGACGACGCTGACAAAACGCTCCACACGAAAAAACTCGTCATCTGATTCCAGCAGAATGCAGGAACCATTGGCCCGCGATTCTGCGCCTGTGTTAAATTTGAGGGAGTACCATTCATAAACTGCCCGAAAGCCGTCGTCGGTGCGGTAGGCGTCGTCCCAACGATAGGAGCGCGGCAGGCCTCTGTAGTTACTGTGGGCAGCGATGGGAACAGATCCGGGATATTGGGCCTGCTGTCTATCCTGCTTTACGAGGGCAACAAGGCCAAAACCGAGGGCAAAAATAAACACAAAGCAAACAACGACCAGACCCGTCAGCGCTCGCTGGTTGTAGCTCTTCTCATTAGAACTGGAATTTGAAACATCCATGACAGATAGCCCAACGATTTCAACCTTGCTAACCGTGTCAACCCTGGCGGCAAACGGCCGTTTCCAACTCACAGTCGGTTTGCAGCTTAGCAACGGCCAGCGGTTTTGGGCCGACTGTATCGACGCCCCTGCGGCTTCACGGCTGGAAGCTGCGGCCGTTTTCGATCCGCAACAGGCCGCCGACCACGTACAGTACCAGGTGCAGCCCCTGTGGCAGGGCCAGGCCGTTAGCGCATTTCGGCCGTTGGCCGAAATGCTCACTTCTCTTAAAGAGCCGTTCACCTACACGCGCACCGTCCCGCCCCGGCCGCAGCCTGCTACCGGAGCCGTAACGCGCCGCAGCGTAATCACCGGTTTTTTGGCGGGGGAAGCGACGCCTCAGCCTGTTAGCGAATTCGTTTCTATTGAACGGCCGCTGCATCCAGCGCTGCAATACGGTCTGACGGTGGCGTTGCTGCAGGCGGTGGCGGCGGTAAATGGCGAAACAGTGGCGGCAGCAGTCGCGCGGGAGTATGAACTTTCTTTGGCGGATACGGCCGTTCCCCTGCAAATTTCCCTGGCTGATGAGACCATTCAGACAGCCCGCACCATTCTCAGCAGCCACGTGGCCTCACTGGGTTATACCACAGGCGAAAACAACCACAAAGCCACCCTGGGCGCCAGCGGTGAGCGGCTGCAGCAGCACGTGCGGCAGGTGGCCGCCTGGCTGTCTGGCATAGATAGTGACTTTCAGCCAGCGTTGCATCTGGATTTGCGCGACGGATTCCGCGACCTGTTTGTAAACGATGAGGGCAAGGTGCTGGGTGCCCTGGTGGGCCTGGAAAAGGCAGCCAGCCCCTATCTTTTACACGTTCAAAACCCGGTCTGGCACGACAGTGAGGCGGCGCAATTGGAATCGTTGAAGAAGCTCTTGAACTATGTGGCATTTCGCAGACTGAAGCTGAGGCTGGTGGCCGACGCCTGGGTGGATTCCCTGGCGGCTGTGGTGAACTTTGCCAGCGCGGATATTTGCCACATGGTGCATATTTCTCTGCCAAGATTGGGTAATTTAGATTCGGGGATTACGGCCGTTTTACACCTGAAGTCCCGGAACCTACCCGTCATTCTCTCTGGCGAAGAAAGCCCTCTCACTACCCACATTGCCCTGGCCGCCCAGCCTGCTAGCCTCGTTGGCCCTCCCCAGCTCCATTACAACGAAATGCAAAGGTTGCTCTTCAGGTAAGACAATTTGAAAGTTCGCTCGGCTAAGGTTATACTCATCTGACCCGTATGTCAAAACATGGTTTCATAATACGCAACATTAGCCCATGAATCCGAAAAGCAACACGCTAACTGCCCCCGTCCAATCTGTGCAGCGCGCTGCCGCAATTTTGCGCAGCTTTACCGAGGCCGAGCCAGAGCTGGGCGTTTCGGAGCTAAGCCGCCGGTTGGGACTGCACAAAAGCACCGTCTCGCGCATGATTGCCACGCTGCAAGCGGAAGGGCTGGTTGACCAAAATTTAGAGACGGGCAAATATCGCCTGGGGATTGGGCTGATTAGCCTGGCAGGCGTGGCCCTGGGGCGGCTGAACGCTCGCGCTGCAGCCCAGCCACATCTGGCTGAGCTGGTTGCCATCTCCCAGGAAACGGTAAATGTTACCGTTCTGGATGGCAATGAATGTGTCAATATCGACCGCGCTGCCAGCCCACAGCCTATTCAATATATTGGTTGGATCGGCCGCAGATCTCCGCTGCACTGCACCGCCAGCGGCAAGCTAATTTTGGCCCATATGACAGAAGCGGAGCGCACGGCCGTTCTGCCCAAGCCCCTAAAGCAGCACACCGACAAAACTATCACCGACAGCTACCAGCTAGCCCGCCAGCTTAGCCAAATTTGCCAGCAAAGGTATGCCATTGTGCATGAGGAGTACGAGCCGGGCTTTAGCTCGCTGGCCGGGCCTATTTACAACCATAAAGGAACTTTAGTAGCCACCGTTTCTATTTCCGGCCCATCCTACAGGCTGAGTGAGGCGACATTTCAAGAGCAGGTGCCCAGCTTACTGGCGACCTGCCAAAAAATTTCGGCCGAGCTAGGATTTTCTGAAAGCAACGAAACGAGGCAGTCATAGGAGGTGCCAAACATCATGGAAAGCGTCGTTCAACTATCCCCTACCGACATTGTTGCCGAACGGCCGTTTACCCACCCCACGCATATCCCTGGCGACCTGAACACGTTGCGCTATATGGCACGCCAGCTCTGCCTGGCCCTGCAGAATCCGCACATGCCCACCGATTCCCCGCAAACCATCCTGTTCAATCTTCCCGATAAGTCCAGCTGGATTCATCGCCAGGTGCTGACCAATCCGCAACAGTTTCATGAAATTATGCTTATTCACGTGGTTGGTTTTTTTGGCCAAAGCAGGTCCCAGGCCGACATTGAGCTGGCGCAAGAATTTGACACGACGTTAATGAAGGAAATTCCCCAGCACGAGGGCTTGCTCAGCTACTGCACCATGCTGCTGAAGGACAACAATTACGCCAATCTGGTGCTTTTTGCCAACGAAACTGCCCAGATGGCCTGGAGCCGCAGCGAGGCCCATGCTAAAGCGGTTTATGAGCTATCGCCCGGCTATTATCATTCAATTCGCATTTATAACGGCCGTCTTCCCCAGGGCATTCACCAAAGCGAGGCGCTCTTTCTGCACAAAGCTCGCTACTTTGATTATGATCAAACCCCCGTGTGGCGCGGCGTGCGCACGCTGGTGTAAGCCGTTCAAGGAATAACCAGCTGCTGCCCAGGAGTAATCTTGTTATTCGCCAGACCGTTGGCTGCCTTCAATGCTTCTACGGTGCAGCCATAGCGGCGGGCAATGGCATAGAGGGTATCACCACGCTGCACTACATGGATGATGGCCTCCGGCGTTGCGGTTGGCGGCGGGGCGAACAAAGATTGCAGTCCTTCTTCGGCTTCGATTCCGCCAGGTAAAATCGTCAGCGCCTGATCAAATTGCTCAGCTGCCAGACCTGGTTCCCCCAATATTATTAACTGGTAGCCATAATTTACCCGCGCAGCATACAGTTTTTCCATCATCCCCGCCTCGTTGGGGGCCAGCTGGCGAATTTCCTGTATGAGGCGGATAACTTCGGGCCAATCCTCAGCAGCCCAGGCATCATCCAATTGGGCGAGGAGGCTGGTAACGTCTGGAGTTGGGCTGGGGGCAGGCGTCGGTGTGGCTGACGCTGGTGGCGTATCCACAGGAGGAGTCACTGGCTCTGGCAATTCGGCCACGGATTCGCCTGTGGAGAAGGGCGACGTGTAGAGCAGCAAATCGACGGTGAGGGTGGCGGCAGCGCCATCTGGGCCGCTGGCTATGGACAAATTTTGCAGGTGAACGCTCAGCACGGCCGTTTGCTCGATGCGACCCACGAATTCATTTAGCTGCACCAGCTCACCGTTTGCTTCCAGGCGAAACACACGTCTATCATACGCCAGCTTTTCGCCGCTGGTGCCTGCACCCTGGGGCACGGCCTGCGCCTGAAGCTCTACGATGGAAACGGCCGTTTCTGCCGCACTATCGTACATCTCTGCCAAAAAAGCAGCCGCCTGCGCCTCCGTTAAAAAGCGGTTCGCCAATTCGTTAAAATCCGCCTGTGCCGCTTCCAATTCCTGGCCCAGCCCTGCGGCGGCGTGCTGCTGCTGTTGGCTGCGGTTCACCAGGGCAGCCTCTGCTGCGTCCAACGTTGCCAGCAGCTCCGTTCGCTGCTGCCAGCGCGGGACCAGGGTACGAAAAATAAAGAGGAGATACCCCACGATGAGCAGGGCAATAAGGGCCAGCGCCACCACCGTCATGGGATTTCGCCGCCCAAGGGCAAAGATGCGCTCCTGGTCAAAGAAAAAGCTCATGGCGCTCCCCCTGGTTTCAGCGTCACCACAATCAAGAACTCCACGGCTTCAGCCTGGCGCATTAAGACCTTGGCAGCGGTGAAAAAACGGCCGTAGCCAGCGGGCAGCTCGCTCTGGGTTGGCGCAACCTGAATGGTCACGGGAATTGTTTGGCGGCAAACATTGGCCCAGCCCAGCGTGATTTCACCCTCGTGCTGGCCCGCGTTCAGCCCAGCGGTATTGGCCGTCACGGTAAGTGTTGCAGGCGTGGTGCCGGTAATGGCGTCGGTAACAAGCCAGGGCGTTTCGCTGCTGACCTGCCATTCCAGCGGCTCTGTGCCTTCAATTTGCAGCGTTTGAGTCGGCACACTGTTGCTGCCCTCAGGCACAGTGCCAAAATCCATTTCCTCGGGAGCAATCTCCAGAAAGGGCACCTCTTGCACGGAGAGGATGTAGGTCTTACTGGGGCCAAACTGCTGGCCCACGTTAGTGACTGTGGCAACGGCCGTTCCGTCCACGTCCACCGGAAAGCAGACGGCCGAAGCAAAGTTCCCGGAACCGGGCAGATCATAATCATCGTTGCTCCACGACTCGCCGTTAAACTGAACCGTGACGGCCGTATCTACGCCCACACCCAGCTGCGACGTGAGAACCTGGTAGAAACGGCCGTTCTTCACCAAAAATCCTGCCTTATCCACATCACCGTTCGGATAAAAGTTATGAATCTGCGTCTCACCAATGGCAATATGGCCGGGGTCTACGTCGTTTGGCTCATAGACATCGCGTAAATCCTGGGTTGGGGATGGCGTAACCGTTGGCGGCGCGTTAGTGGGCGTGATGCTGGGTGTTGGCGTGGTAGGCACGACCTCTACCACTTGCAAATCGTACCATTTATCTGAACCGTAGACGCCGCGGTTGCTAATCTGTACCCACACCTCCACATCCGCGTGGGCAGGGGCCTGCATGGTTACGCTGGAGCTAAGTACGCCCAGCATGGCATCGTCATTTGTCAGCGTTGTGTCGCCAAACGTCACGGTGAGAAAGGTGTCCACGCCAGGGGCCAAAAAGTCTGTGCTCACTTCGTAGCGGCGTCCAGCTTTGGCCAAAAAGACTACCTGATCCAGATCAAAGTTAGGATAGAAGTTGTGCACCTGAGGTGGCGCGCCTACAAAAATGGGTTTCGCCGTAGTATCGTCCCATTCAAAATCGTCGGTGAGCCTGGGCGTTGGCGTCCAGGTGGGCATGGGCGTGACGGGCGCTTTCGTGGGTACGGCCGTTGGCCGGGGTGTGCTTGTAGACAGCGGCGTTGGGGTGGCGCTGGGCAGCAGGGGAGCCGGGGTTGGCGTAAAAAGCGGTTCAGACAGCGGAATGATTGATTGAACGGTGACCTCGGCAAACTGCCCAGAAGCTTCTAGCTGGCTGACGTACGCACCTACCGCTTCTTCACTCAGGGCCTGTCCGCCAATGAACAGCTGATTGCCTGCCTGTTCCAGGCCGGTTAGCTGCAAGCTGCTGCTGTCAAACATATTTATTGCCGCCATAGAACCGGCCCAATTTACGTTTTCACCTTGCAGCTCTGATAAAACGGCCGCCATTTGCTCAGTTTGGTTGTGAACGGCCGTTAACGTAACGCTTAGCTCTTGTTGCGGTGACATAGCGCCCGGCGAAGCTGCCAGCGCCGTCTGCACGGGCGCCAGCTCGCTGCTTAGCTGCGTCAGTTCATCATTCAATGAATTGGCCATCAGGTAGAGGGGGATGAGAAGGATAATTAGACCCAGCACCACCAGCCACAGAAAAATGGGGGGCGAGGGCCGAGAAACTACAAAATCATTCGCTGTATCCAACTCTTCAAATTCAAGCGGATTATCTGATTGCACGTTTGCTCCAGATCAGTCATTCGCAAAAAGGATCACTTGGCAAATTATGTCATATCCCAGTTCAGCGAGCCGTGAAAATAGCGCATTATCGCCGTGAAAAAACCGTTTGAGCGGTGCAGGATGGCAAACGGCCGCTTTAGTGCGCCAAAAGGAGCCTATTTCCTATTAGGTTCCACCGTTTTTAGCTTCATGCCCCTACCTCATGGCTATTGTCTTTCTAGATCCCTCCCCCTATCATTCCATTATCAATTGCCAAGGAGATATGCACAGACATATCCAAAAATAAACTCACTATGCCAAACAAACCTGATCTAACTGAGCAATCTACCGCTCTTCCAGTGGCAAAGCAGCCACCCCAAAACAGGCAAACGCTGCAGCGCATCGACAACCTATTAGACCAGAAGCCCCAGGCAAGAACGGCCAATTCAAAGCAAACCAACGAGCAGTTAGACGTCGAAATTTCTGAGCGAATAAGAACTGAAAAGCAGCTGCAAAACCGCATCGCTTTCGATCATATTCTCACCTCTATTTCAACCCAATTTATCAATTTAGCGACCGAAGAGATTGATGCAAATATCAACAAGGCGCTGGAAAAAGTTGGTCAGTTTACCGGTTATGATCGGTGCTATATTTATTTGATTGAAGAAAACGGCCGTGCCATAAAAAATACCCACGAATGGTATCGCTCTCCGCACCTGCCTACCCTGGAAGATTTCCGCACGCTTCCCACAGATTTATTTCAAAACTGGCTGCCTCGCCTGCTTCGGCAAGAAACAATCCACATTCAGGACATCCAAAATAGCCCACACAAACGCGGCAATGAATTAAAACTGCTGCGCCTGCAAGAAGTCTGCTCCATCCTGATTATTCCCCTGATGTATGGCAAAGAAACCATTGGGCTGTTTGGGCTAGATTCTCAAAAATCTGTGCAGGTGGGGCAGCAAGAAAAAGCCACCTTGCTTAAAGTGGTCGGGGCAATTTTTGTCAGCGCCCTGATGCGCAAAAAGACAGAGGAGCTGCTAGCCGAAGAAAGAAATTTCGCCCAGCAAATTATGGCTACCATGGGCCAGGGCGTCATGACCATGACTGTGGAAGGAATTATCGAGTACACAAATCCGGCTTGCGCCCGAATGATGGGGCATGAAGCGCAGGCATTGGCAGGCAAAACGGCCTTGGCCTTCACCATTCCTGAGGATCATCCCAAGCTGATCCACGCGCAAATACAAAATATGGAAGGGCAGGCCAGCTCGTACGAAGCCTGCTTTATGAAATCAGACGGCTCACCGCTCTTTGTGCTTGTTAACAGCGTGCCTAACTTTAATCACCAGGGCCGCATCATTGGTTCTATTGCCACCATCACGGATCTGACGGAGCGGCGGGCAGCAGAAGCACAAATAAAAGCTAACGCGGAAGAGCTCAAGGAAATTTATCAGGCAGCCATTCAGCTGTTTAAGCCGAGTGATGTTTATGAACTTGCCGAACAAATAGCGACGATTACGGTTGAAGAGATGGGGTTTGAAGCCTGCGGCGTTTTGCTTCTGAGAGAGCCAGTTAAGATAGGAGACGATCTCTTTGATGATCTAAATGATAATTATTTGATCTGGCTGGCGCGACACGGCCGTTGCTACGGCGCTTCAAGCGATATCATGGCCTTAAACGAAGCGGGGCTTATTGGAACGGCCGTTTACCAGGGTGAGATTATTTACACGCCAGACGTTACCCAGGAACCTCGCTTCTTACCCAGCAATACCTACACCCGCTCCCAGCTAATCATTCCCCTGCGCGCCTATGACATGATTATCGGCGCCATTGATCTGCAATCCTCTCAGCTAAATGGCTTTGATGAGCGCTCGCAGCGTATCATCACCGTCTTTGCCGATCACGCCGGTCTGGCTCTGGAAACCGTTCGCCTTTACGATCAGCTGCAAGAGTACGCCCAAACGCTGGAGATTCAAATCAACGAGCGAAAGAAAATCGAGGAGGCGCTGCGGGCCAGCGAGCAGCGTTACAAAGTCACCAATGCCAAATTAGCCCAGGCGCTGCGCACCAAAGATGAATTCCTGGCAAATATGAGCCACGAACTGCGAACCCCGCTCAATGCCATTTTGGGCAAGTCAGAAATCTTGCTGGAAGGAATTCATGGCACACTAAACAAAAAGCAGGCAGCTTCAATCCAGGTCATCGAAAAAAGCGGCTCCCATTTGCTAGAGCTAATTAACGATATTCTGGACATGGCCAAAATTGAGGCCGATAAAGTTACTCTGAAGATACAGCCAGTTTCTGTAAACTTGCTCTGTGAAAGCAGCTTGCAATTTGTGCGGCAGATGGCGCACAACAAGAAAATCAAGCTAAGGGCCAGTATCGATCCTATGCTGCACACCTGCCTGGCGGATGAACGCCGCCTGAAGCAAATTCTTATCAACCTTTTGAGCAACGCGGTGAAGTTCACGCCAGCAGGTGGCGAAGTTGGCTTAAATATTGCCAATAACAGTGCAAAGGGTGCCGTTCAGTTCCAGGTTTGGGACACAGGCGTTGGGATTTCACGCCAGGATATGGACCAGCTGTACAAGCCATTTGTGCAGCTAGACAGCAGCCTGTCTCGGCAGCACGAAGGCACCGGATTGGGGCTTTCGCTGGTTTATCGCCTGACAGAAATGCACGGGGGCAGCGTTTCGTTAGAAAGCGAAGTAGGAATTGGCAGCTGCTTTACCATTTCCCTGCCCCAAAATCCCGTTCTAGATTTCAAAATGCTCCAGCAGCAGGCAAAGAAAGACCGCAAAGAGCTGGGCCATTACAAAAACCACTATTTGCCCGGCGAGGAGCCTCTTATCTTATTGGTTGAGGATAATGAAACCAACGTTGAAACCATTACAGAATATTTGCCATGTTGGGGATACCGCCTGTCCGTAGCCAGTACGGGCATGGAAGCGATTATGAAGGCCCACCAGGAGAAGCCAGCCCTGATTTTAATGGATATTCAAATTCCAGAAATGGATGGTTTAACGGCCGTTCGCCAGCTGCGCCAGGAAGAAGCATTTCAGCAAGTTCCTATCATTGCTCTAACGGCCCTGGCCATGCGCGGTGACAAAGAAAAGTGCCTGGAAGCAGGGGCAAATGAATATTTAAGCAAGCCAATACAGCTGCGCCAGCTTGTTACCCTCATAAACAAGCTGTTGAGCAGCCCAGGCGCAAGCGAGACATAAGAATATGCATAATTGGGCAACACAAATAGTAGATAAACCACAGATAACAGAAAAGCAATCATCTGGTCATCTGTTGATTAATAAGCAAGATGAGATTATTTATGCAAATAAACAGGCTCGTTACTTTTTAGGTTTGCTAAAAGATGAAGCGCTGCCGGTTGGGCAAAAGTTTATGCCTCTGGTGCAGTCTGTTTACCAATGCTACCCCACAATGGCCTGGTTTGATTGGCCCAAACGGCCGTCGCCCAACACGGCCCGCTACCTTATATTTTCTGCCAAAGAACATGCCTCTTTTTCGCTGCTCAAAGTAGAGATTGTTGAAACAATCATCATTGATAATCAGGAAATTTGGGCTGTAGCCATAGACCTTGTAGAATCCTCCCTGGGAACGGCCGTAACCTACACGGCTACCTGCTAAATTTTATGCTCAGGCACAAGGAATTAGCGTTAATGACTCAAACCAATACGAAGGCTGCTCACATATGCATTGTGGATGACAATCATATGGCCCGCGAGGTTATTGCCGAACAACTTTCGGTGGACGCGTATCGCGTTACGCAAATAGCAGGCGGCTCTGAGCTTCTAGAGAAGTTTGATGTCCTAAAGCCAGATGTTATCTTGTTAGACGTCATGATGCCCTACCTGAGCGGTTACGACGTTTGCCAGCAGATTAAGCAAGCCCCAGCGCGCCAGCACATACCCATTATTTTGGTGACCGCCCTAAACAGCCGAGAAGACATGCTGCGCGGACTGGAATCTGGCGCTGACGAATTCTTAACAAAACCGGTCAACGGTGCTGAACTACGCGCCCGCGTGCGAACTATGCTGCGCATCAAGAGTCAATATGACACGCTGCAATCTGTGATGCAGCTGCGAGAAGACTTGGCCCATATGCTCATTCATGATATGCGAAACCCGCTAACGGTGGCGACGCTGTATAACAATATGGTGCTAAAGCGCGACAAGCTTACGCCGCGTGACAAAGAATACGCTTGTTTAGTGCGCGACAGCCTGCGCAATCTTACCGGCTTTTTAGATGAAATCTTAACTGTGGCCAAGATGGAAGAGGGCAAGCTAAAGCTGGCTCGCCACATAAATGACGTGGCGCGATTGGTTACCGAGGTGGCTCACAATCATCGAGAAGTGGTTGAGATGCAAGGGTTTAAGCTGCGCCTGGACTTGCCGGAGGAGCACCGCATGCTGTCGGTGGACGGTGCTTTATTCAAGCGAGTGCTGGACAATTTATTGTCGAACGCATTTAAGTATGCGCCTGATAATAGCGAAGTAACGCTTCGGCTGCGCTATCTAAACAGTGCAAACGGCGTACAGCCAACAACCTCTTTTCATTTACAGGTGATTGACCAGGGACCAGGCATCGCTCCAGAAAACTACGAACGCATTTTTAACAAGTATGAGGTTGTGACGCTTAAGCAAACGGGTCAAGAGCAGGTGGGGTTAGGGCTGGCATTCTGCAAATTAGTGATTGAGGCCCATAACGGCCGTATTTACGTCTCGCCCAACCTGCCCCAGGGCACTGTGTTCAACGTGGAAATATAATCTAACTCTATAGCTCGACTGTAAAAATTGAGCCGCGCGGCTTATTTGCAGAAACAGAGATACGGCCGTTGTGCGCTTCTACAACCATCTTGCAAAAAGCTAAGCCAAGGCCAACCTGCTTCACATCACGCCTGCCAGTCGCCACAATTTTAAATTTGTCAAAAATCGTCTCGTAATGCTCCGTGGCAATTCC
>JBHIWP010000156.1:0-12425 GCA_041987425.1 Promineifilaceae bacterium (SeqCode)
AGCGAATGGGAGCACGGACACAAGCACCAAAGCAAAACCGTTATTTTCACTGACGGAAATAAGCATTATCGCGGAGACGCTTTCTTACGTGCGGCACATTCATGAGGGGATACAAAAAGTGCATGGCGCGCATTATTATCAGTTTCGCTACCTGGAGGTTTATGAATTAAATCCCCACGATGAAAACGGCCGTTTGCTCACTGAACAGCTTTTTGCCGCTGCTGAAAATAACGATCAGCTGTTGGCCGTTACCCCCTGGGAAATTACGCGGCGGCGCTCCCATACGGGTCAGCTCATCGGCGTTCATTCCGGGTATCTTATTGGCAGCAAGCGGTCTGGCCCGGAGCCGGTTCCTTTTTACGAATGAACAAATCGTTAGCTGCTGATTGATGAGACGCAATGACCAGAGAAACGGCCGTTGCCCTGATTCGACGCACCCAAAGCTGGCTGATATAATCCCCAATTGGTTTTGTTGAAGGCAACAAAACGGCATATTGTGTAAATCGTACATAGAGGAAGAAATAGATGAATCTGCAACCATTGGCACCCTATTTGGGGATTGCTGAAATTATCCTGGCAATTGCTTTAACTGTTTTAGTCTTACTGCAAACGAAAGGCTCCGATTTGGGTGGCTTTTTGGGTGGCAGCGGTGACAGCAGCGGCAGCTTCCGCACCCGTCGCGGCGTCGAAGCCACCATGCACAAGGTGACAATTGGCTGTGCCATTGCCTTTTTTGTTTGCACCATTTTGTCCTTTTTAGCCTGGGGCCAGGCTGTATAAACGTAATTGAGTGATTTGGTAATTTACATTATTAATTGCCCAATTACGCAATTGCCAAATTACCTTTCTTAGAAACGTGAACCGTTGGCCTTGTCTGGCCTTCGCTTCACGTTTTATTGTTCATGAAGCTGCATTTACGTTGGCAACTTTTATTGGCCGTGGTGGGATTTGGCCTCATTTTGGCCATTCTATCATTTCAGGTGCAATCCGCTGGCTTGTGCACCACGCGCGTTCCGGCCTCGGGGGGCGTCTTTGCCGAAGGAATGGTAGGAGCGCCACAGCGCTTGAATCCGTTGTTCAGCGATTCATTTCCCGTAGATCGGGAGCTAGTGAATCTGCTGTTCGATGGGCTGGTTCAGTACGATCACGCGGGGCGCTTTATACCAGCCCTGGCAGAGAGCTGGACCATAAGCGAGGACGGCCGTACTGTTCAGTTTATCCTGCGCAACGGGCTTGTCTGGCACGATGGCGAGCCGATTACCGCTGCCGACGTAGCCTTCACCTATGGCTTGTTGCAGCAAGAGGTGGTGCCTGCACCGGCTGCGGTAAAAGCCCTCTGGCAAACTGTTACCATCAGTGCTATCGACGAGCGCACCGTTGAATTTGTGCTGGCTGAGCCATATGCGCCGTTTTTAGAAGCCACGATGCGCGGCATCTTGCCCGCGCATTTGCTGCAAGACGTGTCGCCTGCCGAGCTGGCTGACCATCCCTTTAATCGGCAGCCGGTGGGCAGCGGCCCCTGGCGCCTCGCCCCTGGGCAAGATTGGACTGCCACACGCAGCCTGCGCCTGACGCCTAATCCGCTCTACTGGCGTGAAGGTACGCAAATCCCGGTTCTGGACTTCCGCTTTTATCCAGATGAAGAAAGCCTGCTGAGTGCCTTTAGCAATGGCGATATTCAGGCAATAAACTCTGTTTCAGATGAAATGCTGTTGCAGATGACGGCCGTTCCTCATGCCCGGCTCTTTACCACCACCAATCGCAAATATACCCAGCTTATCTTCAACCAGAGCGATACCGGCTTTTCGCCCCTGCAGCAGGCCGAGATTCGCCAGGCGTTGGCTGCTGGCCTCAGCCGCGAGCAGCTCATTGATCGCGCCTTGAGTGGGCAGGGCGTTCCCCTCAGCGGGCCATTTTTGCCGGATTCCTGGGCATATGATTCTAGAACGGTGCCAGCCACGACGGCTAATCCAGACGCGGCTGGCACGCTGTTAGACGGCGCTGGCTGGACGCGGCCAGAAGGGTCGGCGGTGCGCCAGTTGGAAGGTGTTCCATTCCAGCTACGGCTGTTGGCTCTGGATACGGCCGTTCAGCAGCGTATTGCCCAAGAAGTGGCTGAGCAGTGGAGCAGTCTGGGTGTAGAAGTTGTGGTGGAAACGGCCGTTTCTATCACGGACTTGCGTGAAAGGCTGGCGGCTCGTGACTTCGACGTTGCCCTGGTCGATATTTCACCTTCTATAGACCCGGACCTGTACGATTTTTGGAGCCAGGAAGCCATTATTCGCGGCCAGAATTACGCGGCCTGGAATAACCGCCGCGCCAGTGAAGCGCTGGAAGCCGGGCGGCAGGCTTGGGGACTGGGAGATAGACGGCCAAGCTATCAAACTTTCCTCACTATTTATAACGATCAGGTGCCAGCCGTTACGCTGTATCAACATGTTTACACCTATGCCCTGAGCAGCGAAGTGCACCAGGCAGATATTGGCCCGATTTATAGTCCTCGTGACCGCTACCAAACTTTCGCCAACTGGTTCTTGCTGTTTCGGGATGTTACCATTAGCTGCACAGATGAGGAGACTGCTTCATAGACAATGTTGCTAAGCTGAAGGCTGGCAGCCACATTAGAACACACAGGAAAAATAATGAGTCGAATTGTTCACGTAGATAGTCCAACCAAAATCCGTAACCGCCATATGCGCAGCATTGCCGAGATGCTGCGACAGCTTATGCAAAAGCCAGATATGGATGCCGAGGCTCGCGACATGGCCGCTATGATTACCTTGCTGCTGTGGGAAATTGCCGATGGTGTGGAGCAGTCGGCCAGGGCCTGGGAGAAGCGGGATTACTGGATGAAGGCGGAGCGCTTTATGCGTGACTGGAAATGGACGGCCGAAATTGCCGCCAATTTAGAAGATGTCATTCGTAACGAAGCGTGGGATCTGGTTCCAGAACTAATGGCCGATCTGTATCCCAACTTTACCGGCATTCAAATAAAGACCATGACGCGGAAGGCAACTCTATGGCAGGGTGCGTGCAAGAAGCTGCTGTCTGACCCACCGCGCGACTATCCCTGGTAGAGCGTATGGCTCGCTGGCGGCTGGCGCTTGGCTTTCTGTTATTCCTGGCCAGCGCCCCTGGCTGCATCTGGCCTGAACGGCCGTCAGCGTCAGTTTTGCCCCCTACAATCACCCCTCAGATTCAGACCACTCGGCTGCCAACAGTGACAGCCGCCCCTACTATGGCAACGGCCGTACCCACCCCTGAAGCCATAGCTATAGCTACCCTGCTGCCCACGGCAACGCCATGCGACCAGCCCAGCCAGATGGAAAGTGGCACTTTTCCCAGCCTTATCGCTGGCGCTGTAGCCTATCGCATCTATCTGCCGCCATGCTACGGTGCAGACGGCCGTGTTTACCCGGTTCTTTACCTGCTGCCGGGCAACACACATACAGAAGCCATTTGGGACAGTTTGGGGGTCGATGAAACGGCCGAAGCGGGAATGCAGCTGGGCGATTGGCCTCCCTTTCTCATTGTGCTTCCGGCAGGAGGCACAATTGCCGAAAATAGCTCCGGCGGTCCGGGTTCTTATGAAAGCGTCATCATGGACGCGCTCATTCCATACATTGAGCAGACGTACTGCGCCTGGGACGATTCGGCCGGACGGGCGATTGGGGGGGTATCACGCGGCGGCTACTGGGCGCTGGAGATAGCCTTTCGCTTTCCGGGGGAGTTTGCCAGCGTGGGCGGGCACAGCGCTGCTCTGTTGGATCAGTACGCTGGACCGACAGTGAATCCTCAATATACCGGGTTGAGCCAAAATCTAGGGAATTTACGCATCTATTTGGACATTGGGGCCAATGACTATGTTATTCACAACATTCGTCGTTTGCACCTGGACATGGAAGCGGCCGTTCCGCCGATTGCGCACACGTGGGTCCTCAATGAAGGCGCGCATGAGGAAACCTATTGGCAGACGCACATTCCAGAGTATCTTGCCTGGTATGCCGAACCCTGGCCCGCTGAGCGTGAAGCATACCCAAATTGCGCACGCCAGTGACATGCCAGGCAGATCTTCGCGATAGAAAAAGCATGCGCCTTATAACATCCTTTGCTGTGTGCAGCGCCACAAGAACAAAAAAGGCCAGGCATTGCCTGACCTCGTATATCTTAAAACCGCTTATAAGACAAAAGCGGGCGCTTATTGCAACTCTTTTAGTTTTTGGCTGATAAGTGAATCAAGCTTGGCAGATTCATTTGCCTTCATACGGCGTAAAACCAGCCGCAGCCCCTCAATTTGTCGTGACAACATTTCTGCATTGGGCACGCTTTTTAGCTCGACTTGCCCTTTAAAACCATTTGAACTGATAACAGGTGTTGTTTTCATTATTAGCTTCCTTAATACAATACTTCCCACTTTACACACACAACTTTTATACAAATTTTATGCTTCCCAGAACTATACTTATTTTATCTGACAAATTCTATTACAGTGTAATAGCCCCGGCAGAGGGGTTGTCAACTGGCTTACAGGGGCGGCGTCACTCTTTTTCCTGCGAGGCGCGCGGCAGGCTTGTTCGCGTAGTCAATAGAGCCAGCAAAATGATTACGGCCGTGGCCAGGACTAACCATAGTCCAATCTTTAAAAGCCGATTGGGCACAAAAATAGCCACCAGCCCAAAGGCAATCGCCACCGCATAATACCCCAGCACAATGCCACGTATCGGCACTCCCCGGTCTAGCAAGCGAAAATGTAAATGCCGCCGATCTCCCTGAAATGGATGCTGCCCCCGACGCAGGCGCGCCACAATGAGCCAGGCGACATCCAAAATGGGCACGGCCATTACCAGCAGCGCGGTAGAAAGCTTGGCCGGGGCCAAAATAGAGAGTGCCGCCAGATTGTAGCCCAACAGCCAGGCACCTGTTGTGCCCAGAAAGATGGTGGCTGGCGTAAAGTTGAAATAGAGGAACCCTACCAGTGCCCCGGCTAAAGCCAACGGGAAAAGGGTAACGGCCGTTAGCCCGGTAAGCTGAAAGCTGTGTAGGGCAAACATCAAGGCCGCAATCGTGCCAACGCCCCCGGCCAGTCCATCCAGTCCGTCCAAAAAGTTGACTGCATTGATCATGCCCAGTACCCAAAACAGCGAGATGATATAGACCAGCAGCGGCTGGATTACCACGATGTTAAGATTGCTACTGTCTAGACTGAAGAAAAGGCCAATGAAGTTTCCCTGCCAAAAATCATTTGTAGGCAGCGGGTTGGTAAATCGCTCAATAAAAACGGTATGGCTGATGGCTATTACCGCAGCCGTGATCTGGAAAAATAGCTGCCAGCGCGGCGCTAAATCCAGGCGGTCGTCCAGCAATGCGCCAATGAAGAGGATCAGGCTGCCTAAAATGACGCCCTGCAGCCTGAGCGAATCGTTCCCTTCGGGCGGCATCAGCAGATAGATCAGGCCGATGCTAAGCAGATAAGCTGCCAATATTGGCACGCCGCCCAGCTTGGGTACCTGCCCGCTGTGCTGCCGTCGGCCACCCGGTGCGGCTACCAGACCCCAGCGGAATGCCAGTTGGCGGACGGATGGAGTGAGGAGTACGGCCGTTGCCAACGCCGCTCCAAAAACAAGCAGATAAATCATTTATCCGGTGCCAAACTGACGATCCCCGGCATCGCCCAGTCCTGGCACAATAAAGCCAATGTCGTTAAGATGAGAATCAATCTGGGCGACATGAATGGGCACGTCTGGGTGGGCCTTGTGCAGGGCATCAATGCCTTCTGGGGCTGCCAGCAAGCCAACAAACTTAATGCGCTGCGCGCCCCACCGCTTCAAAATATCTACCGTCGCAATGGCCGAGCCGCCCGTTGCCAGCATGGGATCCAGCACCAGGCAAACCTGCACCGTGGGGAAGGTGGGCAGCTTGTTATAGTAAGACACGGGCTGGAGCGTTTCCTCATCCCGATACAGGCCAATGTGCCATACCTCTGCACCGGGCATCATTTCCCAGATGCCGTCAACCATTCCTAGACCAGCACGTAAGATAGGAATGAGGCCAATTTTCTCGCTGAGCTCTTGCCCGCCAGCGATGCCCATGGGAGTTTGAACTTCAATTTCAACGGCTGTTAGATCCGCAGTTGCTTCGTAGCAGAGAAGCATTGCCACTTCGCGAATGAGCTCCCGGAACTTTTTCGGCTTGGTATCCACATTGCGCATTAAAGAGAGCTTATGTTTGACCAAAGGATGAGTTGACTCAAAAACCATGCATTTCCTCCTCAGTGTGAAGCGATATGCGGGGAAGGTGTCCAGGCTTTTTTTACACAATCCGCGCGCCAATTAATGATGCTGCCTGATGCATTTTGCCAATTTGTTGGCTACGGCCGTTACGCAATCAGGCTCACTTATCGTATAATCCCACGCATACAGTTTGTTGGCAATAGATGATTTATGAGTGACAAAACAACCACGAATCGACACATATCACCGGGCAAAAAGCGGGAAGACGGCCGTTTGGACGGGCTGCTGCGCCCACAGCATCTGGCCGAGTTTACCGGACAAGAACGGCTCAAGGCCAATCTGACCATTTTGATTGAGGCTGCAAAAGGGCGGGCAGAGTCTCTGGACCACGTGTTGTTTCACGGCCCGCCGGGCCTGGGCAAAACCACCCTGGCTCACGTGGTTGCCAACGAAATGAACGTCAACATTCGCATTACTGCCGGACCGGCCATTGAGCGGGCTGGCGATCTGGCCGCCATTCTCACAAACATGCGCGCTGGCGATATTTTGTTTATTGACGAAGTTCATCGCCTGGGCCGCGCTGTGGAAGAGATTTTGTACCCGGCCATGGAAGATTTTGTGCTGGACATTGTGGTGGGCAAGGGACCAGGCGCTAAAAACGTGCGGCTAAAGTTACCGCGCTTTACCGTCATTGGGGCCACGACGCGGCTGGCGCTGCTTACTGCGCCGCTTCGGGCTCGTTTTGGCGCGCTGTACCGCATGGACTTTTATGAGCAGGAAGCCATCGAAACGATTGTGCGGCGCGGCGCAGGTATCTTGCAGGTGCCCATTGAGCCGGAAGGGGCAGCGGAAATTGCCCGCCGCTCGCGAGGAACGCCGCGCGTGGCGCTGCGTTTGCTGCGCCGGGTGCGGGATTATGCAGAAGTGCGGGCAGATGGTGAAATTACGAGGAAAACGGCCGTTGCTGCCCTCAACCTTTTAGAAATCGATCAGCTTGGCCTGGACGACCTGGATCGCCGCGTTTTGCGGGCAATTATAGAAAAGTTTGGCGGTGGGCCAGTGGGTCTAGACACTATCGGCGCTTCTATTAGCGAAGAGTCCGATACGATCATGGACGTGGTAGAACCCTATCTGCTGCAGCTAGGCTTTCTGGAGCGTACGTCGCGCGGGCGCATGGCTACGCCGCACGCCTATGCTCATCTCAATATACCGCTGCCTCAGCAATCGGTACCAGACAAGCCCAACCAGCGCAGCCTTTTTTCTGTACCGGCCGATGAGGCTGACGAGGAATAGGGAGTGAGAGATGGTTGAATTCGGCCGTTTGCTGCTCATTATTGGGGGAACGATTGCGCTGGCTGGAATATTAGTGCTCATTGCCGCGAAATACTTTCCCTGGTTGGGCAACCTGCCTGGGGATTTTGAAGTCGAAGGCGAAAACTACCGCATCTATTTCCCGCTGGCAACCATGATTTTAGTCAGTCTGCTGGGTACCATATTGCTCAACATCGTTATTCGTATTTTTCGGCGGTAACAAAGTGGCAGTTTCGTGATGTGATAAAGTACAACTGGTTTGACCGTTCCTTGCCCCTGTTCTATAATTTTTGTTAGTAAATCTTGAGAAATTTTCGATGCAACCAATAATTGGCAGATACAACTCCACGACATCTTCTTTTAGTCAAATAAGTGAACAAACTCCTGCGTTTTTTCCGATGCGTCATTGCTTGTCTGGTTGCGTCTTTGGCCTGGCAATAGGGGGACGTGTTGACCGACCCTAACCCTGAGCCGCCTGACCCTTCTCACCCTAGTTCCCTGGTGTGTTTTAGCAAATCATTATTGGTAGCCAACTCCCAGAGTTGGCCGCTGACCCCCCATGTTGGCCGTTTGCACTTTGCGGCAGCAGCCTGCGGGGTTGGGTCGGCTATTTGTGCATTTGGTATTGAGAACCATATTACACAACTTAGAATAACAAAATAAAAATAGCTGATGTTAACTTTCCTTACAATTGTGGCTGTTGTGGCCACCATGATTTTTTTCAACGCTCTTTATGTGGCCTCAGAGTTTGCCACCGTTTCAGCCAGGCGCACCCGGATCAGCCAAATGGCGGGTCAGGGTAACCGCATGGCCCAGCTGCTGCTGCCCATTATGCAGGATAGCAAGAAGCTGGATAGATACGTGGCTACCTGCCAGATTGGCATTACCATTTCATCGTTAGTGGTCGGTGCTTATGGGCAAAATGTTATTGCGCAACTGTTAGTCGCGCCGATTTCGCGGCTGCTCGTTCTGCTAGAACCGACGCTTTCCTCAGTTGGCGTCGAATCAACTGCGGGTTGGGCAGAGCCAGCAGCCACTTCGATCTCAGTTACGCTGGTCCTCATTGCTATCACGATACTGCAGGTAATTATTGGGGAGCTATTCCCAAAATCTGTGGCTATTCAATATCCCGAAACGGTGGCTATGGCTGTAACCATTCCCATGCGAATATCCCAGTTTATTATTACCTATACTGGACTGATTGCCTTATTCAACGGAAGCGGCAATTTGCTATTGCGCTTGCTTGGGCAAACGACCAAAGACAAGAATGGACATGCGCACTCGCCTGAGGAAATCGAGCTGTTGGTTACTGAAAGCCACGAGCAAGATTTACTCAGCGATGAAGAGCGCCGCTTGTTGCGCAATACGTTTCGCCTGCGCGATCTCACGGCCAAGCAGGTGATGCTGCACCGCACCCGGCTCATTGCTGCGCCTCTAAAAAGCACGGTAAAGGAGCTAATGCAAATTTCCCTGGATGCAGGCTTTTCGCGGATACCGCTCTATCGGGAGTCGATTGACGAAATTGCTGGTTTTGTTCATGTCAAAGACCTGTTTCGTCTGCACAATCTGGGAAGTGAAGATATCCCATCAATTTTACGTGAGGTTGTTTTTGTTCCAGAAACGATGCCCGTTTCGGATTTGTGGAAGCGCTTAAATAATCGCCGTAAATACCTGGCGGTTGTATTTGATGAGTATGGTGGGACGGTGGGTTTGATAACCTTTGAGGATCTAATTGAAGAGATTTTTGGCGAGCTGCAAGATGAGTTCGACAATGAATCGGCGCTGATTGCCAAAGATAAAGAAGGTCGTATTTACTTGAGGGCTGATTTACTTGTTTCAGACGTAAACGAATATTTGGAGCTGCAACTGCCGGAAGAAAATGCCGATACCTTAGGCGGGCTGGTATTTAGCGAACTCGGCCGTTTGCCCAAAGTAGGCGATAAAGTCACCTTCGGCAATATTATCATTCGGGTTGAGGCAATGTCTGACCCGGGTGTGTCTGAGGTTTCGCTAAAGCTGCCGCCGACACAAAACGCTGAAGACCCGTTTATTGAGTGGGAGGTGGTAGATCATGACTAGGCTCCTCCTGCTGGCGATTACCTTACCTGGATTTGGCATTTTGGCAACGGCCGCAGCGGAAGAGGCGAGCGGCTCAAGCGTGGGCGCTTTGCTGGTGGCCCTGGTTGTGATCATTTTGCTGGTATTGCTGAATGGCCTATTTGTTATGGCAGAATTTGCCATCATTGGCGTGCGTCCTACTCAGCTAGAGCAGATGGTTGCCGAAGGCGTGGGACGGGCGAAGGGCGTATTGAATATTGTTGAGTCGCGTCAAAAGCAAGACCAATACATTGCCACCGCCCAGCTAGGCATCACCATCGCTTCCTTGGGTTTGGCTATGTATGGCGAGCCGCAAATTGCTCATTTTATTGAGCCCTACCTGGAAAATCTATGGTTTGAGCCATCGCATGAGCTGGTGCAAAGCATTGGCTATGTGATCGCATTGGGGCTTTTAACCTACTTGCATGTGGTTATAGGTGAGATGGTGCCCAAGTCACTGGCGTTAACCGACGCGCCCCGCATGGTACTGTTGTTAAGTACCCCGATGACTATAGCCCGATGGATTTTGAGCGTTCCTGTAAGGATATTGAATCGCGTTGGTGTTTCGATGCTGAGGCTGTTTCGCGTGCCGCCTGCTGAGGGGCACGAGCGAGTTTTATCGCCTGAAGAGTTGGAGTTAATCGTTACGGAAAGCACCGAAGGCGGTTTGCTAAACGCTGAAGAGCAGGAGATGATTCTGAACATTTTCGACTTTAGCGACCGTACCGTCTCCCAGGTGATGACGCCGCGCACCAAGGTCGAGGCCATTCCGTTGGACGTCTCGCGGCAGGAAATTTTGAAGCTCGTGACAGAGAGCCGCCACAGCCGTTTTCCTGTTTATGATGGCGATCGGGATCACATTGTGGGTATTTTGCACCTGAAAGATCTGGTCAAGCAAACGCTGCGTTCAGAGAGTCGCTTTGACCTGCGCTTGATTTTGCGCTCTGCACCAGCCGTGCCTGAGGACTTGCCGGTGCAAACATTGCTGGCGGCCTTTAAACGCCAGAAGCTGCATATGGCGATTGTGCTGGACGAGTTTGGCGGCATGGACGGCATTGTGACTCTGGAGGATTTGGTAGAAGAGGTTGTTGGTGAGGTACGGGATGAGTTTGACCAGGAAAAAGAGCCCTTTGTGGCGTTAGGCCCAGGGGAAATTGAGGTAGCAGGCGAATACCTGGTGGATGATTTTGACGACGGCTTTTGGGGAGATGAAGAAGATTTACCAGATGTGGAGACGGTCGGCGGACTGGTTATCTCTAAGCTGGGCCGTCCCCCGGCAGTGGGAGATGAAGTTATCTATAACGACAAGATTCACATTCGGGTATTGGCGGTTGAAGGGCGGGCTGTTGCCCGGGTTGTTGTTGAGTTTCCGGACCCAAACAAGCGGATTGAAGCTGATAAAGATAAAGATACGGCCGTTCCCCCCGAAAACAATCTAAACTAAACGAGGCGTTTGGCATTGGATTGGCATCTCTTGCCAGCTCAACAGCCAAACGCCTCTCAATACGTTACATTTGGAACGTCTCATAAACCGAAATCTCGCCGCCATGCTTCCAGTGTGGGCAGCCTTTGGCCAAATTTACGGCCTCATCTAGCGAGTTCGCCTGTACGATGGAGTATCCGGTGGCAGGCGTGCCTGTGACCCCGTTCGTTATCTTGCCTTCACTGTCAATACTTTTGGCCTGCTGAGAAAAAGGATTCCCGCCGTTTACCAGGGCATCGCCCAATCCACCCATCCAGGCGCCCCACTCTTCCATTGCTTTTGCGCCTTCTTCTTCTGTCTCTGGATAAGTGCCGCCTGTGTATAGCAATACATATTCTGTCATTACATTTTCTCCTTTCGAACGATTTTATTCGACGCGCTATTACGCCGTTCTAACCATACGACGAACGGCAAGCAGCCAGATCGACACTCACTTTGGGTAAAAGCGATTTTTCTCTAAAATTGCATGATGAAAAATTATCTACCGCCAACGATTAATCCCAGCGATGTTGCCTACACAATTGGCCTGATTTCTGACACGCACATGCCGCAGCGCTGGGCCCAAATGCCCACGGCCGTTTCCCAGGTATTTGCAGCTGTCGATATGATTTCCCACGCTGGAGACGTGGGTGAGCTGTGGGTACTGGACGAATTAAGCCGTATTGCTCCAGTGGTAGCCGTTCATGGCAACGACGACACTGAAGATGCGCAGCGGGAGCTGCCCTACCAGCAAATTGTGACGATACAGCAACAGCGACTGTTGATCTGGCACAGCCATTATCCCAATCGGGTGGACGAGCTCCACTCGCGGCGCAGCGGCGACCTGCGCCAGGGGCTGCTGCGCAACATTGCCCGGGCAAGGTCGGCCGGGGTGCGGCTGGTGCACTTTGGGCACTGGCACTTGCCACTGGTCTTTGAGCAAGATGGCATTGTGGTGGTGAATGCCGGGGCGATTGCTTCCGGCAATCCGTATCAGCAGCAGGTGATACAGACCGTGGCGCTGCTGTATTTGCTGAAGGACGGCCGTTTCCACATCACACACGTAAACTTAGGCGATCCGGAACGGCCGTACGCACCGCAAACCGATATAGATGCTGGATTTGAGAAGAATTTTGCGGTGTACGGCCGTTCTATTCTGGCCCCCGATCTCGAATTTTTGCCAAACATTGATCTGAGCGAAATCTACCAGACCGACCGCGGCGCCTTTCTGGACGTGTGGCTGCCTCTGGCGCACCGGGTTTGGGCAGGTGAAAAAAAGCATGTAGAGCGACAAGATTTGCTGGCGGCGCTGAAAATGGCCGATA
>JBHIWP010000157.1:0-12413 GCA_041987425.1 Promineifilaceae bacterium (SeqCode)
TGGCGGTAATCGGGGGCGGCGTGCTTTACTTCCAATTGGCCCGCTTTTTTGGCGAGGAGGTGGGCAGCAACCACCTGATGGAGGCCACTTACCAGGTGCTTGGCCTGACGTTTCTGCAGCCGCTGGGCGACCATCTGCCCGATCATTGGCCGCTGCAGCTGTTCTACTTCATCATGCCCCTCATTGGTATCTCAATTTTGGCCCAGGGCCTGGCAGACTTTGGGCTGCTCTTTTTTAACCGACGTGAACGCAGCAAGGAGTGGGAAATGGCGGTAGCTTCTACTTTTCACAATCATATCGTTCTGGTAGGCCTGGGCCACCTGGGTTACCGGGTTACGCAAAAATTGTTTGAGCTAGACCGGGACGTGGCCATAATTGAGCTGAATCCTGACGAAGATTTAATTGCTGAAGCCCAGGCGATGGGCATTCCGGTGCTAAAAGACGACGCCCGACGAGAGGTGGCGCTGCAAGGCGCCGGAGTGGCCAAGGCGCGGGCCATTATTTTGTGTACCCAAAACGATAGCCTGAACCTGCAAATTGCCTTTAAGGCCCGCCGCCTGAATCCACAAATTCGCGTGGTGCTGCGCATCTTCGACGATGATTTTGGCGAATCGCTCCAGGAGCAGTTTGGCTTCCGCGCCATGAGCGCCACGGGCATGGCTGCGCCCACCTTTGCCGCTGCCGCCGCCGATGTAGACGTTACCCGCCCCATCACCGTAGAAGGGGAAGCTCTGAGCCTGGCGCGTCTTCAGCTGGATGCAGGCTCTGGCCTGCTGGACTGTTCGGTGTCTGAGATTGAGCAAGATTATGATGTGAGCGTGGTGCTGATGCGGGAAGACGGCCGTTCCGACTTCCATCCCGCAGGCACGCGCAAGCTCAAACAAGGCCACGTTCTGGGTGTTCTCGGCGGGCCAGACCAGATTAACCGGCTGGTGGATGCAAACTACGAGCGGTAGGGAGGCGGGATAAAAAGTGAAAAGTAAAAAGTGGCAGGTTGAGAGCTACCTGTCACCTGCAACTTGCAACTTGCTTTTACCGCTCACTGCTCACTGCTTACCGCTTATTGCTTACCGCTCACTGCTTCCCGCTCCCCGCAGCGCAAACCTACATCAGCTATCACAAACCTCTACACATTGTTTACACATTTGCCTGTTACGCTTCCTGCTATAAATTAGAATTTTTGGAGGCGGAAATGCGTAAAAGAATCAAACGATTGATAAAGCGGCTTCTCAAAACAGGTGGTCTGTTTGTGCTTATTGGTGTTGGTGTTGTTATTGGTCTGATCATTGGCGTGAATACGGCCGATCGCGGCGAAATGGTCATTGTGGGCAACGAGTATCCCCGCGTGATAAGTAGTGAATTGGCACCGA
This sequence comes from Promineifilaceae bacterium (SeqCode), assembly GCA_041987425.1. Lineage (GTDB taxonomy): Bacteria > Chloroflexota > Anaerolineae > Promineifilales > Promineifilaceae > Leptofilum. Next base: position 1,371 of record JBHIWP010000157.1, read on the forward strand.
TCATTGAGCAGCGTGTAGAAGAGCATGTGGTTCAACTCGTGGAGCAGCGAACCGAAGAAAGGTTTGAAATTCCACCTATACCCACGGTGCCACCAATCCCTTCGATTCCGTCGATACCGGACGCTCCGGCGACTATTTACCTTGACCGTTCCCCCTCTTTTCTCGAGGTGGTAAATGGCATTGGTACCGTACTGGCATCGTTCGGACTCATTGGGCTGGGCGCGATGATGATTGTGCGGGGGCGGCGCGCACCAAAAGAGAAGACGCCAGAGTCTCTGGCCGGTAAGTAGGCAAGTTCAGACTGGAGACTGGAAAGTTGTACACCTCCAGTCTCTAAACTCTTATGATAAAATCCCCACTCTAATGAGCGATAAAATATTGATTGTCGAAGATGAAGTGCGAATCGTGCGCACTCTGCGGCTTTATTTAGAGCAAGCAGGGTTTGTCGTCACGGCCGTTCACGATGGTGCGCAGGCGGTTCCGGCATTCCGGCAGGAACGGCCGTCTCTCATCTTGCTCGATCTCAATCTGCCCGGCCAGGACGGGCTGGACGTTTGCCGCAGCCTGCGCCGCCTGGGCGACGTGCCCATCATCATGCTCACCGCCCGCACCGAGGAGATGGACAGGCTCATTGGCCTGGAGCTGGGCGCCGATGATTACATCAGCAAGCCATTTTCGCCGCGTGAGGTGGTGGCCCGGGTGCGGGCCGTGCTGCGCCGCACCCAGGGCAGCCTGGCCAGCGCCAATTTGCTGCAGGCCGGGGCGCTTCAGCTGGACCTGGCCGCTTATCGCGTCTGGATTGATGGGCATTTACTAGACCTGACGCAAACCGAATTTGAGCTGCTGGCAACGCTCATGCGGCACAAGGGGCACGTGATGAGCCGTGCCCAGCTGCTGCAGGCGCTGCAAGGGGTTGCCCATGAAGAGCTGGATCAGCATATTAAGAACGTGCGGCGCAAGCTTAAAGAAGCGGTGGGGGACGTGCCAATCATCAATACGATATATGGCGTAGGCTATCGGCTGGACGAGGTAGAGCTGCCCCATGCGTGAGCGTTTGAACGGGTTACGGCCGTCTTACTGGCTGCGTCGTCTTTTTCGGCGGCGAGGGCGGCGCATTTCGCCCAAAGAGTGGCGCTTTGGCGACGAGCTTGTTGTGCTCAAAGAGGAGACCACGCGCTTCGGTCGTTGGCGACGGCCGTTGCGCCTGCTTTGGCGCGGGCTGGGCTGGCTGTTTCGGCTGCTGCGCCGCGGCTGGACCCAATTTCGCTGGATGACGCGCAGCCTCTGGTTCCGGCTGATGGGGGCCTTCGCCGTGGTTATCTTCCTTATGCTGCTTATTGTCACTAACGTGGTGGGGGAGATTACCACCCGGGCCTTTAGTCAGTACATTGACCAGCGTAATGATTATATTCGCACCGTGTTACCTACCCTGGTCGACCCTAACAGATTGGATGAGGCCGAAATTACTATCAGGGGAGACCAGGTCATTATTAAGCGCCCGCAGTTTACGCCAACGCCTGGAACCGAAACATCTGAAACGACCACATCGCGCGAACTGCTGCCGTCTGAGGACCTGCCGGAAAGCGAACCACAAACCGGTACCCCAGAAGCACCGCCCACAGCGGCTCCCAGCTTTGCACCAACCATTGAAGACACCAGAATTGTGTCAGAGAATGCCGATCAGGTAATTGTAGAAGAGGTTATTAACCTTCCGCTGCTGGAACTGCTGGCGCCAAACTCACCGGAGGCACTGGGGCTTTCTTTTTTGACTGATGTTCAGCAGGCGGCCCAAACGGCCGTTATTGCCGCTGGCGCCGTTTCGCTGGTGTTGGGCACAATCATCTTCTGGCAAATCACCCGACCCCTATCGCAGATGCGGCGAGCTTCGCAGGCGCTGGCTGCTGGCGAGCCCAACGTGCGCGTGCCGGTGCGCTCGCAGGACGAGCTGGGGAAGGTTGCCGAGGCATTTAACCAGATGGCCAGCAAAATCTCGGAGCAGGAGCAGCTGCGGCGGCAAATGGTGGCCGACGTGGCCCACGAGCTGCGCACGCCGCTCACCGTGATGCAGGCCAACCTGGAAGCGATGCTGGACGGCCTGCTGGAGCCCACGCCTGAGGAGCTGCAAGAGCTCAACGATGAGGTCCACCGCCTTTCTCGCCTCATAGACGACCTGCGCCTGCTTTCACTTGCGGATTCTGGGCAACTGTCTTTGGCGCTGCAAAAAGTAGACGTGCGCGTCGTGACGGCCACTGTTGTGGCGCGGCTGGCGCCATTGGCAGAAACAACAGGCGTGAAGCTGGTAGACGATGCTCCGGCGCAGCCGCTTTACGTTGCGGCCGATGCGGATCGGGTACAGCAGGCGTTGACCAATCTAGTAGCCAACGGGATTCGCCATACGCCAGCGGGAGGCCGCGTGCGGGTAACGGCCGTTCAAGAAAAACAAACCGTCCATATTTCCGTCATCGACAGCGGCCCCGGCATTCCCCCAGCTGACTTACCCTACGTGTTTGACCGCTTCTGGCGCGGCGATAAATCACGCAGCCGCCACAGTGGCGGCTCGGGCCTGGGGCTGGCTATTGTCAGGCAAATTGCGGAACTGCATCAGGGGCAGGTATCCGTACTTTCCCCCAACAACAGCGGCGCCATCTTTACTATTTCCCTGCCAGCAGACCCTTCTTAAAACTTTTGAAATTTGTATTGCCAATGGCTGAAAAAACAATCTTTTCAGTCTGCGTAATCTGCTGATTCTAGCCTTGTGTGCCAAAGGGGCTGGTAAAATTGCTTAGCGGTTCAGCAAATTTCTCAGCGCAGACTCCAACTCAGGGTATTTGAAAGTAAAACCGTCTTTCTGCAATTTTGTGGGCATGGCGCGACGGCCGTGCAGCACAATGGCGGCAATTTCACCCAGAGCCAGCTTCAGGGCGAAGGCAGGGGCGGGCATAAAAGCGGGCCGGTTCAGCACGCGGCCAATAACTTTGGCAAAATCTTTGTTTTTCAGCGGGTGTGGCGTGCAAAGATTGTAGGGTCCAACGGCCGTTTCGCGTTCCATCAGAAAGCGAATCGCCCGCACCTCGTCCTCCAGATGAATCCAGGGCCACCATTGCTGGCCGCTGCCTAAAGGTCCGCCAGCAAAAAAGCGAAAGGGCAGCACGGTAATGGGCAGTGCCCCACTCTCCATGCTCAGCACGATGCCCGAGCGGATGATTACCCGGCGCACTCCCATTGCCTCTACGGCAGCGGTCGAGGCTTCCCAATCGTTGGCCACACTGGCCAGAAACCCATCGCCAAGGGGCGATTCCTCAGTGATTATCTGATCGCTTTGAATATCGCCGTAATAATCTACACCAGAGGATTGAATGAGAACTTTGGGTCTGGTTTGGGCCGCGGTGATGGCTTCGGTAACGGCCGTACCGGCATCTATCCGGCTCTGGCGAATGCGGCGCTTTCGCTCGTCGGTCCAGCGGCTGGGCAGCAGCCCGGTGCCAGCGATTGATTCCCAGCAAGGTTTACAATGGCGTCGGCTCCATCCGCCAGGGGTCCCCAGCCTGCGGCCGTCTTGCTATCCCATTTTTCACCGCGCACGCCAGCGGGAAAGGTATACTTTGCCGGATTGCGGCTTAAGACGATGACTTCGTGGCCGTCAGCGGCCAGATTTTCTGCCAGAGCCGAACCAATTAGCCCGGTGCCTCCTGTAATAATTACGCGCATAATTTGCTCCTCTTGTTAACAAGCCATAGAAGATCTAAAAATCAGTTAAGAGACATTCACGTGAAGGATAACCTATTCTTGCTAAAGGCTGTTCCTGAAAGGATTTGTGCCATTTTAGTTCACACTATCTACAGCAGTACAATATTGGGGTCAAAAAATATTAACCAAAAACTCATTTTTGGCGTATAATTGGCGGTGCAGCGCGTTTTGATGGAGCCAGTTCCACAGTAGGACAATTTGGGCCCAATGCACTTTTCACTTTTAAGTCCAAATCGCGTGCTTTCTATCATCCTTCCATACACAGAGGAGCACATCATGAAGCAGTTATTCATAGACCGTTTGGGTCGCCTTGTTTTAATTGGCCTATTCCTGTTTTTTGCAGGAGTGGCCTGTGGCGGTGAGGAGGTAGCGCCAACGGCCGTTGCCGAAGTTGCTGAAGAGCCTACCGAAACCCCCGTTCCGCCGACAGATACCCCGGCACCCACAGAGACACCGGTGCCAACAGATACCCCAGAACCGACCGAAACGCCATCGCCTACTAACACGGCGACGGCCACAGCCACCCATACGCCAGTGCCTACGGATACGCCAGAGCCAACGGCTACCGCTACGGCAACGGCCGTTCCGCCCACCAGCACGCCGGTTCCTGCAACCAACACCCCGGCACCCCCTGCAGATTCAGAACCAGAGGACGACAATACAAGTGAGGGCGATGGGGATGAAGAGGAAGAAGGCGGCGAGCCAGAAATGATTACCGTCTATTACATCTCTAATCCCAACGACATTCTGGGCGTCTTTCCGGAGCTGCCCTTTGACGCCGAGGGGCTTAAAGCCAATATGAACAACATCAATCGTTCCCTGCAAACCATGCGCGGCAACATTGATGGCGCGCATGCTGGTGATCAGGCTTCGTGTGATGCATACGTAGGTGCGTACAACAATATTTTGTATTCAGGCGTTTTCTACAAAGACGTGCCCGGCGATTGGGAAGAAATTGATTTTGTCTACTTCCTTTCCTTCATTTATTCGCTGGATCGCACACGCCCGGCTTATCTTTCTTGCGTTAACGCGGGAACGGTAGACGACTTTAACTACGGTCTGGCCCTGACGGCAATTGAGCAAACAACGGCATTCATGACGCCAGCTCTCAATTCAGCCAATTCGCGATAATCATCAGGCAATTGGCAAGTAGTCTTTGAAAATAGTTCATCTAAAAGTTTGCCAATTACACAGTAAAGGTGGCAGTCACTTTTGTAGCGACTGCCACCTAAAATCAGGTTGTTTTCCAGAATGTCCATTAGTGGATTGATAAATGGGAAATGTGCAGGAGGCTACGTGGCCTCCAGCCGTTTTTCGAAGGCCAGCCGGGCGGTGACTACCTTGAAGCCCAGCTTCTTGTTCAGCGCCAGCATGGGATTATTCTCCTCGTTGCCGGTACGGATCACTTCATAGCCAGCCGCCTGGGCATACGCGATTGTTTGGGCTTTCAGTGCCGTTGCCAGACCAAGACGCCGGTAAGGGCGCAGGATGCCCGTAAAACCCGTACTGGCAGTTCTGGGCTTATCGACCTTTTCCAGCATCGAGTTGCCGATGAAACGGCCGTTTTCCACTGCCACTACCCATGATTCAACGATTGCGTTGGGGGCATCCAGGTAAAGTTGTTTGAAGCGCTCCACGGACATTTTTTTCGGTGCGTAGGGCAGCGGCTCATCCTGGATCAACTGCCAATCCAGCTCGTGCAGTTTGGGCAGCCAGTCCGGGTCATCAGACTGCAGTTGGGGCACCGTATAAAAAGCAATGCTCTCGGCTTCCAGCTTACGGCGCAGCGGCGCAAATAAAGAAGGATCGAATGTCGGCACATCCAGTTGACTTATGACCCAGCGCATCACCTGTTGAAGGTCGCGTTTTTGTATGAAATGAATAGACTGCTTGTGATGTTCGTAACAGGCAGTTTCCAAAACTGCTGGTTTTGGCTCACGCTGGTGCACTGATTGCCAGATCTGGTCGTAAACGGTTGTTCCCACACCGTTTCGTTCAAACTCAGGATGTACAACAATCGTGAAGTGATATCGGTCCGGCTCGTTGCTGTCAGTCGATTGGCTGGCGCTGCCAAAGGCAATGAGCCGATCGCCTTGTTCCGCCACCCAGCGGCGATAAAACTGGTCAGGCGGGCGAATCAGATCGCCGTGTTTCACATCAGCGACCGATTCTGCATTTTCCGGATAGACTGCTTTTTCCACGAGATGAATCGCTTCATATTCATTATCGGTTGGCTCAAACAAGCGCACGGTAAACATCGCTTACCCCACTCTGTCAATCTCTGTCGCAAGGATAGAAAAGAACCAGTCATCGACGAAACGGCCGTTATCATAAAATCGGGCGCGCAAATAGCCTTCTTCCATAAATCCCACCTTGCGCAGCAGGTTGGCCGAAGCCGGATTGTCGGGGTCAACAATGGCCTCGATGCGGTGAAAGCCCATCTCCACCAGGCCAAAGCGCACGGCCGCTCGTACAGCTTCAGACATGATACCCTGCCGCCAGTAGGCGGAATTAAGCTCATACCCAATCTCGGCCCGGTGATGGTAAGCGGTGATATCGTGGTAGCCGCAGGTGCCTAAAACGGTATTGTCATGCTTGAGCGTTACGGCCCAGCGCAGCGCGCGCTGCTCGCTGAATGCTTTGGCATACCAGTTAATCAGCTTGTGGGCTTCGGCTACGTCTTTATAAACAGGCTGCCCGTGCCCCGCCATCACCTGGGCGTCACTAAAGACGGCGAACAGAGCTTCGGCATCAGCGGGAACAAGTTCGCGCAGCCGCAGCCGCTCTGTCTCTAGCACGGGGAAGGTATTGAAACTTTCGCTTAGGTCCAACATTCGGGAATTCCTATTATAGATAGGACGCTTATTTTCCTGATCAGGTCAATCAGGCAAATCAGCGTTCCATCTGGTCGCGATACGCAAGGTACCATACTTCTTCTGTCGAGGGTTGGTCAATCTAGAAAAATTGACCTACGTTGGTTGCCAGCCGCTGCCGATGGGCAGCGCGTCACGCGCCCGGCCGATGTGGACCATGTACCAGTCCGGCTGATCGGGGTTGCTCAGGCCGCCAAGCAGCCATTGCAGTTCCAACGTCCCTGCCCAAAAACGGGCTCGTTCGATGTGGTGTTGGATGTTGGGATAATGCGGATTCATCAAGCGGACGAAGGTTTCGCCAAACTGATCGATGAGGCAGGCAAAGTCGGCCGCCGGGTCGCCTACGCCTGCCGTGCCAAAGTCGATGATGCCATTGAGCCGCCGGGTGTCCGGATTGTAGAGCAAATGATAGGGGCCCAAATCACCATTCATGAAGGCGGGCTCGTAGGCCATAAAATTGGGATTGGTGAGCGCGGGGGCAAAGTGCTGCTCTACCCACTCACGAGCAAAGGCCATCAAGTAGGGGAAGAGTTTCTCTTTAACGTCATCATACAGTTTTTGCCACTTTTCTGGTGAGCGATTGGTCACCGACGGCCGTATCCCCATGTCATTCACCTCAGCCAAAGGAACGGTATGCAATTGGTGTAAAAACGTACCCAACTGCAGGGCAATGGCCTGCTGCTCGGCCAGGGGCAGGCGTAGCAGCGTATGCCGGGTGAGCGCCTCGCCGGGAATCCAATTATAAGCCACAAACGGGTGGCTCAGCCGTTCACTTTCGTAGACGGTCCAGAGGGGTAAAGGCATATCCAGATGCTGCCGGGCCAGCGTTAGGCAGGCGGCCTCTTGCCGCAGATCTTCGATGGCCCAATCATGTTTTGGAAAGCGGAAAACGCGACGGCCGTTTACAATCAGCACGTTATTCACCAATCCTTCGCTGTTTATTTCTACAGTTTCCAGCGGTAAATTTGGCTCGACGCGCATGATTTCCTGCCGGTAGACGGCCGTCTCTTGCTCAAGTCTCATGCGCGGGCACCTTAGTAAAATCAAAGTCGACATACGGCCGTTCTGCCAAAATGGCCTCCCGCCGCCCCCGCATAAAACCGGCCGCCCAACTATCGTCGCTCAGGTCCGGAATGTCGCGCAGAATAACGCCGTAGAGATCAATTTCGCGCAGCTTCATGAACGGCACTATTTCCTTCAGCCACACGGGGTCGAGCTGATTTTCTGCACGGTAACCCTGCCAGAACAGCGGCCAAAAATTGGTGCAAAAAGACGCGGGGTCTGGATGATTGGTAATGGCGTAAAAAATGACCATGGCAATATCGTAGATAAAGTGACCATAGACACAATCATCAAAGTCAAAGAGTGTAATCTGGCAATTTTCATCCACAAACAGGTTGCCAGTATGGGCGTCCTGGTGGATGAGGCCAAAGCTGTTGGGTTCTTTGGGCAGCTGGCGCAGGTAAGCCAGGTTGGCATCGCTCAGCGCCATTGCTTCCGGATCCAGCTGGGGCAGGGCGCTGGTCGTGTCTGTCATGATGGGGTCATCCCAGAACGGCCGTCGCCAGGCCTCGTTTGGCAGCGAATATTGTTTAGTGAGCGCGTGCATTTTGCCGATGAGACGGCCGTAGTTCAGCATAAATTGCTCCGTCCAGCCACCCATGTGCCAGATCGAGCCGCCCGCGGCCTGCATAAACGCCGTTGCCAAAAACTGCTCTCCCTGGCCGTCGTCAATCAGCTCCACCAGATTGCCCGCCTCGGAGTCCACAGCACCGGCTACGCCAGCACCGCCACGTGCCAGATGGTTGATCCAATCCACCTCGCCGCGAATAAGGTCCGGGCTGCGGCGCAGGCTGTGCCCCAGCCGCAAAACATAGTTCGTACCGTCTTTTTCAAAGCCGTAAATAAAGCTCTCAAAACCGCCCAGCTCTTCCACTTTATTCGGGTCAATTCCGTAGCGTTGCTGGGCTGCTGCCAGAATTTGCTCGTTAAAGCGGCTGCGAATCTTTTCTTCCATGGTGCATTCTCCAACTAATGATTTCTTGTATCTGACCGCGGTGCTCGGTTTCATGCTGGGTGAGATGATACAGTACCCATTCCGGCGTGACATGGTATTGGGGCAGCAGGCGCGCCCGGCGAAAGTCTGCCAGGGTGAGGCCAGCGAATGTGTCAAGCAGCAGTTTGCGGGCGCTGTCTAATCTTTGCAGATGGTCTGGTAGGGAAACGGCCGTTACCGGAAACAGCCGTCCGTCTTTGTCACGTACAGGATGCGGCAGCAGGGCCTGCACATCTGCTGGGAATTCCTCCTCAAGTACTTCACAGTATAGCCAATCAATTTCGATGGCCGCGATGTGGTAAAGCAGCGTGCCTACGCTGTTGCCACCGGGATACGGCTCCCAATCCAGCCAGGCCGGATCAAGCTCTGCCAGGGACCTCTTTAGGCGACGGCGTGCACCCTCCAGCAGCCACAGCGCCCGGCCTATTTCTGAATCGACGGCAGGCAGCGGTTCAATGCGCAGTTGTTCAACTTCTATTTGGTCAGTTGATGATTCATTCTGTGTCATTAGGGCCTCTTTTATTCTTGTGCTGAACACAAAAAAATGATCATAGGGCTTTCGGCCGTCAGTGGGGAAAAGTCCCAGTTGCCGTAGCGAGCCTCAACGTGAAAACGATTGTAATGCAGCAAATTCTCTAGTTCTTGGGGAAAGTAGCTGCGCAATGCCAGTGGTGCCACCCTGGTGATAGTATCGCCTTTGTCATCTTGCCAGCGGCGGTAGGCAGTTTCGTGCCTTACCTGGTTGACAGCATCGTATCGGCTCATTCCACTGACTTTGATGTGCCGACCGTCACCAGTTTCATAATCAAACCATTCTTCCTCTTCTCCTGTGCCCTCCTCCATCAGAAGCGGCTTGGTAAAGAGAGCAGAGAGAAGGAAACGGCCGTCTTTGGCAAGATGTTGGCGTACGTTGGCAAGAAACATTTCCTGCTCTGGCCGCGTTAGCAAGTGCTCAAACATAGCGCCTACCTCGAAAATGAGGCTGAATTTTTGTGGCAGTTGAAAGTGGCAGGCATCTGCTTCTATCCAGTGTACGGGGAGATCGCCTGTTTTTTGCTGAGCATAAGCTAACATGCCAGGCATAATGTCCAAACCCGTGAGCGTAAAACCGCGACTGGCCAGATACAGCGTAAAGCGCCCTGTGCCGCAGCCAACTTCCAAAATTGGCCCGTTGGCCTGCTGAGCCAGCTTTAATAGAAATGGTCCCACATGTTTTTCGTCAACATTTTCCAGGTCATACAGAAAGGGATCGGCGTATTCAGCCAGGTTATCGTGATCAATCAATTTGTTTCTCCATAAGACCAGCTCTTCTTTCAATCTTTCTTTTGTTGGTCAATTTTGCAAAATTGACCTACTTTGTGTTGGGCCACAAGTTGGCCCATGCTGGCTCTTGGCGGTAATGTGCAAACTCTGGCAGGGTTTGTAGCAGTTCTTTATCTTTAAATCCGCTAGCAATAGCTTCCTGTAAATAATCAATCGCTACCGGTTCTTCCAGATAGGCCAGGGCGCGAGCTGCCAGGAAATACACATAGGCGGGTGGATCATCATCTGCTTCGATGGCAATTTCCAGCATGTCGGCGGCTTCCTCATACATTTCGGCCCCGAAGTAAAAACGGCCGAGTTCGGAATAATGTTGCGCCTCATCTGTGTGAAATTGGTAGAAACTATACGGCCGTTCCAGCACAAAGCCCGCGTTAACGGCCGTGCCAATCGACCCTTGATTATCTGCGCCACAGTGCCAGCCAATGTGATTGAACCCACTACTGTGGCAAAATTCTACGGTGGCGGCGGTAACGGCCGTTGCCAGGCCGCGCCTGCGGTGGGCAACGGCCGTTTCAATACCAATCTCGCAGGCAGTGCCCGCCGTCACGTCCGCCAGGCACCAGCACACAATGTCTTCGCCGTGAAGGGCCACAAAGCCAAAGCCATGCTGCAAAAAGTTTTGCTCATTTTGCCAGCCAATTCGGATTGAATCAACAATGTTTTGCGGCAGGCGTGAGCCCTGGGTCGCCAGCAGTGCCGCATCCAATCGGGCAACGGTGTAGCCATCTGGCAGCTGCTTGCGCCACTCCAGCCGCTGCCCTGCAAAACGGTAGTAGTGATTGCGGCCCCAAATGGGCGGCCAGCGCCAATCGCCCAGAATGTCCGCCAGCGCAGCTTCCCACTCTGGCGAATCCAGACAGACGGCCAGTATAGGATCAGCCATGTTGACGCGATCACCTGCCAGCAGCGTATCGGCCAGCTCTAGCTTGAGCGCCTGGTTAAAGGCAGCGTTGTCTGGCTCGCCTGCCAGGTAGGCGCAATCCAGCGAGACGGCAAAGCCGCTGCGGGGCCCGTCGGGGTTATCTACGTACACACGGCCAGGGC
>JBHIWP010000158.1:0-12404 GCA_041987425.1 Promineifilaceae bacterium (SeqCode)
TACAGTCGCGCTGACTGACGCCCCAAATGCCGTAGCCAACCGCCTGCTGTTTCCTTACGAATTTGGCGATGACTTTGCCCGTTTTTTATATGAAGCGGGTGGCTATCCGGCACTGAATGAGGCGTGGGGCAATCCGCCACAGTCTACGGAGCAGATTTTGCACCCGCAAATATATCTGGCTGATGAAGGACCCTCTTTGGTTACGTTGCCGAATCTGCAGGGGCTTTTGGGCGATGAATGGACGCTAGCGGCCGAATCGGTGTTAGGCGAGTTTTTGCTGGGGCAGTATCTGGCGCAGCAGCTCAATGCTTCTCAGGTTGCAACGGCCGTTACCGGCTGGGGGGGCGATCGCTTTGCCATTTACACCAATGAAGCAGATGGCAGCTACGTGATGGCCTTGCATACCGTTTGGGACACCGCCACGGACAGCACGGAGTTTGCCGCGCTTTACCCCAACTATCCCACGCGCCTTTTTGGCAGCAGTGGCGAGCTACAAGCCAACGGCGGCGAATGCTGGCAAGGCGAGGCGGAACTGATCTGCCTGTTCCAGTCTGCTCAAGAAACGCTTATCGTGCGCGGCCCGGAACTGGAACTGCTCCTTGATATCGTAAACGCCATTTTCCCCGCAGAATAAAATCCACAGCTTGACTGGCGATCCAAAATGATAAATAAGGGCGTTTTGTAGTGCGCGGCTGATCTTAGGGGATTAGCAAATCGTCGACGATGCCTACGATTACGGCGCGGATGGGGGCTACCTTCATGTTTAGCACCTGGCGGGCACCGTTGCCCTCATCCAGCACCAGCACGCGGTCACCCGGGCCTGCCTGAACCGTGTCTACGCAAATGTCATAGTCGCCAGTGGGGTCGCCATCTTCCCCTAGCCGGTCCACGATGAGCAGCTTACGGCCGTTAAACGCCGCGTGTTTAATTGTGGCTGTCACAGTGCCACTAACCCGTCCTACGTACATGCCCTAATCGTAAAGCGAAATGGCAAAATCGACAATCGCAATTTGCTTGTCACCCTTCTTGCCGTATGTTATCCTGTCTACGTTATGTAAGTAGTGATCTATCCTTAGCCCATTATTCTCCAGAAACCTTTTTGTAATAGCTGTTTGCTTAAAATGGGTTAGCGATTGGCGCAGATTTCCGTTCTTGTACACTGGGAGAGAAAGTGGTTGCTGCAGGTATTATTGGCGCGGGATTGGTGTGGGGCTGGCTGCTCGTCCTATTTGTTGATCAACGTCCGGTAAGAGCACGACCTCAGCATAATTCTGGCGCTGAAGAAAACGCCAACAAATTTGTTCGTTGGCTCAAGCTATTCCTGGAAAAGTGGCAAACGGAGCGACGACCGTATCTCAATTTGCTTGCGGTTACGTTATTTACTAGCGGGTTTGCCTGGCTTATCTATGCCCTCACGGACACCCGTCAGCTTCTCCCCTTTTTTATCTCCCTCACCATTGCTTTCTCAATCCATTTTGCCTGGCGACAGAAGCTGCGCCGGGTCTCAAATGACTCAGCATAATTTATTAATCTTTCAGCAGGAGGAACATCCCATGTATTTTCAAGAAGCGGCCGAAGTAGTTGAAGCAACCCAGATTCAGTTATTGGGAGCCATGGGCTTTGGCGCCATCATTGGCTGGCTGGTCTATTACATCAATCGCTACCGCACAGGCGACGTGCAGTTTAGCGATCTGGCTACCGTCATCGGCATTTTGGGCGGTGGCGCCATCTTAGCCCTTTTCCCTGCTTCTACGGATCTGTTTGGTGGCTATGGCATCGGCCTGTTCATCGGCTTTTTTAGCTACTTTCTTTATTTGAACCTCCAGGTGCGCATTTCTAAGAATTTCACAGTAGATTGGTTCCTGGACGGCCGTTCCAAGAAGCTGGCCGACGATGAGATGGGGCGCAAAGAGGCTGCCGAGGTGGCCGGACGTGAGCAGACGGCCATGTCTGGCGGCTTGAGCAACACGGGCGGCCGCGAATAAGTAATCTGGGCGGTAAACTCATATTTTCTGATGGCTCTTTGCGGCTTACGCGAGAACAGGTGAAACATGGCTGATTCTAAACAAATTCGCGCAGACGTTGTGACGCGGCTGCTTAATGATGCCGCTTTTTTTGAGCGTTTCCTGCAGGACCCCGACGCTGTCCTGGCTGAATATCCTGAACTGGACCGTTTCGACGGCCGTTACCTGAAAGACAAAGTCGAGGACTGGAACAGCCTGACGGCCGTAGCTGAACGTTTTGGCATTGCCGTGCCGGAACGGCCGTCTGCGCCAGCCGACGACGCTGAATCAGATAACCCGCCCCGCCTGCAAATGGCCCTTCACCTGCGTGACGATCCGGCTTTCTTTGCCCTGTTCCAAAAAGATCCCGCCGCTGCGCTTTCCGCCTATCCATTTTTAGAGGAAGAGGACGCCGAATACATCCAGACGCGCGTGAACGATGTCACCAGCCTGCAAGAGGTCATTGAGCGCTTCCAAACGACCGTGCAAAGCGTGGGTGCTGATTTCCCCGTAGGGCCAGCCAAAGGCATCGACCTACCCCCTGAACGGCCGTCGCGCTATGTCAATACCGGGTTTGCCCACCACGCCACGCCTACCGAACTGATCGAAGAATTCGATACGCCGCTGCCCGCGGGCCAGCCGCACTACTTCTGGCTGGAAATTGGCGATCTGCTGGCGGCCGGTCTGGCGCAGGAGGAAATCATCCTGCCCACAGACAAGCTGCCCCCTGAGGCGCGGCTCACCGTGGCGCTTTTTGCCTTCGCTGGTGAAATTGAGCTTGCCGGTGCCGAAAAAGGCGAAATTCAGCTTGTGCCCACGGGCGCGGTGCGGGTAACTCGGCGGGCAGATGAGCCAGCCAACGTGCCGGACGAAGTTCTAGATCGGCGGCTGTACTTTGCCGTGCGCCTGATGAATGGCGAGGAATACGGCCGTTTGCGCTGCAACATCTATTACCAAAACACGCTGGTTCAGTCACATCTCGTCGTGGCGCGCACGTCTGCCGACCCTGCTCAGCAGTCTTACCGCATGATGTGGCACGCCTCAGACTATACGCTCTCCAAAAGCCTGGACAGTGAGCAGCTGGTGGCAATGGGCGAAAATGTGCTTAGCGTCATGGTAAACAGCAACGGCAACGGCAGTCACGGCTTCCGCTTTTTGGGTGGTAAGGAGTTCAAAAATGATGCGACGCTCACCGCTGGCGCCATAGGCCAGCTGCAAGATTGGACGCGCGGCGCGCTGCGCAAGGCCGCCTGGGGTGATGACGAAGAGTACAAGCCGGGCAAAAAATATCAGTACGGCAGCAAGCTAGATATGAAGAAGCTCCAGGCCGATCTGCTCTCCATGACCATTAACGGCTTTCGGGCCTATGATTCGTTAATTGATTCATTGGCGGGAGACTTTGACCAGGCAACGGCGCTGATGGAGATGATGCGCCAGCCGGGGCAAGTGCAAATTGCCACCAAGGAAGCGGCGCAGCTCGTCGTTCCCGCTGCCATGTTTTACGACTATCCGTTCCTGGACGGCAACGCACCCGGTGACTATTCGCTGTGCCCGGAATTTCTGCAAGGGCTGGAAGGTGCCAAATCGCTGGAGGAGTGTGCCTGTTTTCAGGGAAGCTGCCCCACCTATGATGATGAACTGGTCATCTGCCCCAGTGGATTTTGGGGCTTTCGCCACTATCTGGGCCTGCCGCTCTCGGTAAAGGATTCGGCCGACGCACCGCTGCGCATTGGCGGTGGGCAGCCGAAAATGGCCGTGAGCGTGTGGAAGGGCAGCGATTTTAAGGAACGGCCGTCTCACGAACAGCGTCTGCAAAAAATGGGTGTCGGCTGGGAATATGCTGCCAGCAGGGACGAATCGCTCAATATGCTCAAGGCAACGGAATCCCAGGTGGTGTACTTTTACTGCCACGGCGGCCTGACCGACAAAGGCGTGCCGTACCTGCTGCTGGGCGACAAAGATGGCGACTGGTTTGTGCGCAGCAACCTGCGGCGTCGCGTTCGGTGGGAAAAAATACGGCCGCTTGTCTTTATCAACGGCTGCCACACCACGCAGCTCACCCCGGAACGTGCCCTGGAGTTCGTCAGCGGCTTTGTGCAGACCAGCGGCGCGGCGGGCGTCATCGGTACAGAAATCACCATCTTCGAACCCATTGCCGTGCAGTTTGCCGAAGAGTGTCTGCGCCGCTTTCTGTTTGAAGGGCAAACGCTGGGTGAGGCCGTGCGCGGCGCGCGCCTGCACATGCTCAAAAACGGCAATCCCCTGGGCCTCGTTTACATCCCCTATGCGCTGCCCGCGCTCAAATTGGCCTAAAACGCAAAACTTAGGAGGCACCATGATCGGGTTAGGACAGCCATCTACCAAACAAGAAATTATGGCAGCGTTGGAGGCGGAGTTTACGGCCGTGCACAACTTTTTCGCCGCCATTGAAGAGACTCAATTCTTCTCCGCGCCACAGGGCGTCTGGTCCCCAGCCGAAAATTTAGTACATCTGATTAAGTCCTGTGCGCCGGTCATTATGGCCTTGAATATTCCGCAAACGGCCCTGCGCATTCGCTTTGGCTGGGTAAGGCACGAACTGCGCACGCTGGCCCAGGTGCGCCACACCTATGTCAATGAGGCGTTAGCCAATGGAGGCAGGGCAGGCGGCCCGTTTTTGCCAGAGGGGATAGAGCCAGCGGCCGGGACGCAGGCAAATATTCTGGCAAAGTGGCAGGAAAAAGGCGGCGAATTGCAGGCAGCGCTGGAGAAATGGTCAGATAAAGCGCTGGATCAATACCTGCTGCCCCATCCGCTGCTGGGCAAAATGACCGTGCGGGAAATTCTGTTTTTCACTCTCTACCACAATATGCACCACGTCAATGACGTGCAGCGGCTGCTCAACCAGCCAGAAATTGATTGGTTTGAGCGGGAGTAAAGCGTTGGCAGAAAAAGAACAGGTTCAAGTAGAAAGCCGCGAAGAGCTGCGCCAGTGGTTGGCGCAAAATCATGAGCGCCAAACGGGCGTCTGGCTGGTGCGCTTTAAAAAGCACACGGGCCAAAAGCACGTTTCCTATGATGACATGGTTGAAGAACTGCTCTGCTTTGGCTGGATAGACAGTTTAGGCCGCAAGCTGGACGATGAGCGCTCTATGTTGTGGATTGCGCCGCGCCAGACGGGCAGCGGCTGGTCGGCCCGTAACAAGGTGATGGTGGAGCGCTTGCAGGAAGACGGCCGTATCGCCCCACTCGGCCAGGCAAAAATTGAGGCGGCCAAGAAAGATGGCTCCTGGAATGCGCTGGATGCGGTTGAGAATTTAGAGATTCCCGACGATCTGGCCGAAGCATTGGCTGAATATAGCGATGCCGCCGCCAATTTTGAAGCGTTTCCCCGTTCGGTGAAGCGGGGCATTTTGGAGTGGATTCAGAATGCCAGGCGCCCGCCAACGCGGAGTAAACGCATCGAAGAAACGGCCCGGCTGGCCCAAGACAACATTCGCGCTAACCAATGGCCCCGTCAGCGTTGACGAACGTTAGCGAAACCGAGCGGCTGCAGCTACGCCACCTTACTTTGGACGATGCGCCGTTTGTCTTGGAGTTGGTCAATGATCCTTCCTGGATTCAGTTCATTGGTGACCGGGGGATCCGCACGGTGGCGCAGGCAGAGGCATATCTGCAAAATGGTCCGATAGCCAGTTATGCAGAGAATGGATTTGGTCTTTACTTGGTGCAGCGCAAGGAAGATGCTGTACCGCTGGGCATGTGTGGTCTTCTAAAACGACCGTCTCTGCCTCATGCGGACATCGGTTTTGCCTTTCTGCCACAGTTCACCGGCCAGGGGTACGGGTTTGAAGCGGCAACGGCCGTTCTGCACCATGCCCGCCACGACCTGAATCTGCCTGCGGTCCTCGCTATCGTTGTGCCAAACAATCACCGCTCCATCAAGCTGCTGCAAAAATTGGGCCTGCGCTTTCAAAAAATGGTTTCCCTGGCCGAAGATCAGCCTGAAGTAATGCTGTTTCATCCAATCGCCTGGAAGGAATAGTGCGTGCCCCATGAAAAATAACTCGACAAAACGCGCGCTCGCTGATTGGCAGCTCTTATTGCTGCTCGCCGCCGGTCGATTTCTCATTCACCTGCTTACCAATAGCCAGTATGGCTTTCACCGCGACGCGCTGGCCTTTTTAGATAACGGGCAGCACCTCGCCTGGGGCTATGTGGCGTATCCGCCGCTAACGCCGCTTATTGGCCGAATTGGTCTGGAGCTGTTTGGTCTCTCGTTGGTGGGCATCAAGTCTTTGGCGGCTTTGGCCCAATGTGCAGGTATGGTGCTCACCGGGTTGATGGCCAAGGAGCTGGGCGGCGGCCGTTGGGCACAGGTAGTGGCTGCGGTAGCGGCAGCTATCTCTATCATGTCGCTTCTTATGAGCACTTTGTTTCAGTATATATCGTTTGATTATTTGTGGTGGGTGCTGGTGCTTTACTGCCTCATCCGGCTGCTCAAGTCTAACAGTGCGCGCTGGTGGCTGGGCATTGGCGCGGGCATCGGCCTGGGCATGATGACCAAATACACGATGCTCTTTTTGGTTGCCGCTATTGTTACGGCCGTTTTGCTTAGCAACCGGCTGCGCCCACATCTGAAGTCTCCCTGGTTGTGGGCTGGGGCGGGGCTGTCGCTGTTCATTTTCTTGCCTAATTTAATCTGGCAAGTGCAGAATGGCTTTGTTTCGCTGGAATTTTTGCAGGCAATTCGAGCGCGCGATGTAGCAATCGGCCGTTCGGCAGGGTATCTTTCACAGCAGTTTTATGTTAACTTGAGCCCGCCGACGCTTCCGCTTTTCTTCTCTGGACTTTATTTCTACTTTGCCGCGCCAGAAGGCGCTCGTTATCGGCCCATTGGCTGGATTTATGTTATTGTGCTGGCTTTGTTTGGGCTGAGCCAGGGACGTTTTTATTACATGGCGCCAGCTTACCCCATGATGCTGGCTGGTGGCGCAGTGATAGGTGAGCGCTGGCTGGCGACGCTATCGCCACCACGGCACAAAGCAGCGCACTGGTTAACTATTGGCCTGTTGGCTATTGGCGGCGTGATTGGCATTGCCCTGGCTTTGCCCATTGCCCCGGTAAACTCCGCCTTGTGGCAGGTTACCAGCGATATCCATGACAACTTTGCCGAGCAAATAGGCTGGGAAGAGATGGTGCAAACTGTGGCCGATATTTATGAGCGGGAGACGACAAATTATCAGGCGTTGGGCATTTTGGCGGGAAACTATGGCGAAGCTGGCGCTTTAAATCTGTACGGCCCGCGCTATGGTTTGCCTACGGCGATCAGTCCAGTAAATTCATATTGGCTGCGCGGCTACGGCCGTATTCCCCCAGACGCCGTTATTGTCCTGGGCTTTGAAGAATCTTTCCTGGAGTCTTTATTCGCCGCCTGTACCGTCGTCGGAAAGAATGAAAACCGCTACAGCGTACCGAATGAAGAATCTCTGTTTCACTCCGATATATTTCTTTGCGAGCAGCCGCTCCGGCCGTGGGAAGAAGTATGGCCCACAATTCAGTCATTTGGCTGAGATTTGCTCACTTATTCCTATTGTCCAAAACTGTTTTGAGCAGATTCTATTAGGGCAGTGCCCACAAGATGGCGGTGCCATCCTCGCTGCTGGAAACCAGCGTAGCGCCATCTGGCGACCAGGCCAGGCCAATGACGGGGCCAATGTGCTCACCAAGTTGGGCCAGTTGTGACCCGGAGTCAGCGTCCCAAACTCTGATCACCAAGTCCCAGCCGCCCGTTGCCAGCAAACGGCCGTCTGGCGTCCAGGCAACGGCCGTTGCTAACTCCTGGTGCGTCCCCTGCCACAGCTCGCGGCCTGAGCTGCGCTCCCAAACCCGCACCGAAAAATCATGGGAGACGGTTGCCAACCGGCTGCCATCTGGTGACCAAACCACATCGCGCACGACGTCTGTATGACCTTCAAGGGTCAGCAGCGCTTCGCCAGTTTGCCCCTGCCAGACGCGCGCGACGCCATCCCAGCCGCTGCTGGCTAGCTCTGTGCCGTCTGGTGACCAGGCCAGGCTAGAGACCGCGTCGTTATGAATTTGTTCATCGGCGCGGATTTCATTTGCTTCTACGTCCCACAGCCAGAAGTGGCCAGCAAAATCGGCAATGGCTATGGCCGGTTCAGTAGGCGACCAGGCAAGCACGCTTACTTCGCCATCGGGGTGCTGCCACTGCAGTTGCTCTGCCTGCTGCTCGACATCCCACAAGCGTACCGTGCCGTCACCACCAGCCGAAGCCAGCGCGGCCCCATCAGGGGACCAGCTAACGGCTGTTACGCCGTAAGCGTGTCCGTCCAATACCACGGGCTCTTCATTCCCTGCCTGATAAATACGCACAGAGCCATCGCTGTGCCCCAGTGCCAGGCGCGAGCCATCCGGCGAAAACGCAACGGCCCCAGAAACGGCCGTATGCTCCACAGACCGCGCCGATACCTGCCGCCCTTCTGGGTCCACCACCGCCAGGACGCCGTTGTCCAACACCATCAGCAGCTCATTGCTGTCTGCCAGCCAGTTCAGGCGAACGGGCACGCTGTCGAATTCAAACGTGGGCAGCAGCCGCAGCTGTCGGCCAACCAGACCGCCCCACAGCCGCACCGTACCGTCGCCACTGGTGGTAATCAGCAGCGCATTGTCTGGGGACCAGATAGCGTCATAAACGCCATATTCCATGCCTGTCAGCACAAATTGTTCACTGCCGCTGGCATTCCAAACCTGCACCGTTGATTCCTGCAAGTTGGTTAACAACAGGCGCTCGCCGTTTGCCGCCCAGCGCAAATTGCCGTGCTCGTCGGGCTGATCGGTGAGCAAGGCGATTTCCTGCTGGCGCTCAACCTGCCACAGGCGGGCGCTATCAACGCTGGCGGACGCCAAAAGCGCGCCGTCTGGCGAAAAGGCCAGATGAGTAATGCTTTCGCTGTGCCCGGCCAGCTCGCCCAGGCTGTTGGTTGTGCTGGCTTCCCAAAGCAAAATTTGGCTGCCCCAGGTGGCCGAAGCCAGCGTGGAACCATTGGGTGACCAGTCCAGGGCAATGATCTGATCCCGATGGGGAATCAAGCCAATCTGTTCGCCGCTGCTTACCTGCCAAATGCGCACGGTTTGGTCCCAGCTGCCAGAGGCCAGCTGCTGACTGTCTGGGGACCAGGCGACTGCGCTAACCGGGCCAGTGTGGCCGGGCAGTTGCTGCCTTAGCTCAAGCGAATGAGCGTCATAAATCCAGATACCGGCGCTGCCACCTACCGCCAATAGTTGGGAGTCCGGGCTGAGAACGGCCGTTTCTATCGTGCCCCTGCCCAGGCGAATTTGTGGGGCCAACTGCTGTACGTTTTCCGGCGTAATGGCCCCGACTGCGGCCGTTTGCGAACCTTCATCGGGCTCTCCTTGCAGCGCCTTGCGAATTTGCGGCAAAAGAAGTGCGGCCAGCACAGCGACTGCCAACAGCCCCACCACGCCCCAGATCCAGCGCGGGAACGGCCGTTTGCTCGTGGAGACGTGCGCTTTCGCCGCTTCGGTAGGGGCAATCTCGCTGCTGGGTGGAACGGTCGGTAGCGGTTCAGCAGGCGGAGCGGGCGATGGCTCGGCTTTTGGCCGGGCCTCGTGCCGCAGGGCAGAGGAAAGCGTTTCGGCCAGCTGGCTGGCTTTTTCGTAGCGGGCGGCTACCTGTTTGGCAGTTGCCCGGGTGATTACATCTTCACAGCCAGGGGGCAGATCGGGCTTAACGTCCAACACGCGGGGCATGGGTTCCGTCATCTGCTTTACAAGCAGCATGGCTGGCGTATCTGCCTGATACGGCCGTTCCCCGGTCAGCATCTCAAACACAATGATTCCCAGCGCGTAAATGTCGGTACGGCCGTCTACCACTTTGCCCTCAATTTGCTCTGGGCTCATGTAAGCAGGTGTGCCTATCAGACCGCTGCCAGTCAGCGTGGCGCTAGAATTAGCCATGCGCGCAATGCCAAAGTCAGCCAGATAGGCATCACCGTATTGGTCAAATAAAATGTTGCCCGGCTTTAGGTCGCGGTGGATTACGCCCGCCTCATGGGCGCGGTCGAGCGCAGAGCCGATGCGGTCTAAAATTTTGCTGACTTCCCGAATGGGAAGGGGGCCTTCTCTCAAGCGATCGGCCAGGGAGCCGCCCTGCATCAGGCGCATAACCAGGTAGGGCTGGCCGTCTTCTTCGCCGTAATCATGCACCGGCACAATGGCCGGATGTTCCAGAGAGGCAATGGTTTGTGCTTCGCGGTCGAAGCGGGTGCGGAATTGGGGCGTTAGGGTCAGATCGCGCGGCAATATTTTAATGGCCACTTCCCGGTTAAAGCGCGGATCGTGCGCCCGGTACACGGTTGCCATGCCGCCATGCCCTAGCTGCTCTATGATTTGATAGCGGCCAACTTTTTCAGGAGCCATAGCAATCAGGTTGTTTGGACATCATCGACAATGCCCACAATGGCGTGATCTACGGGGACGAAGGGGATGGGCATTGCCTGGGCAGCTTCACGGCTGCCCACAATGAAAACCAGCTCTTCTGGGCCGGCCTGTAATGTGGCGTCGGCAGCAACGACCGGCTTGCCTTCAGGCTGCTGCTGTTTGCTTAAGGGCTGCACGACCAAAAATTTGATACCTTCCAGCCCTTCGTATTTTTGGGTGGCTACCACTGTGCCAATTACTCTTGCTAGTTGCATATTTTTGTTGTGTGGGTAGGTGGGTGAGGCAATCGGATGGGAGGTGATTTGCTTGCTAAAAGTTTTGGTCGATTGCCTCACCCCTACTGTTCAATGATTACTGTCCACTGATTACCGCTACGCCGGTTCCCAACCAAAATGCTGGCCAAAACGGCCGTATCCATTCACATTTTCCCACATCTCCGCGTGAAGCTGAGGGATGATCATTTGCCGCAAAAGGTGGTTGTGGGCCGCTGCGGCGCTCAGGGAAACGGCCGTTTCTACATCCGCCACCAGTCCCTGAAAATAAACCAGCCCTTTGCCGCCCAGGCCGTCTGCCAGGCGCAGGTGCAGCAGCGATACCTCAGCCCCTTTTACGCCCGCATCGGCGGCCAAAATAGCGGTGGCCACGCTGCGCGTTTCGATCACGCCCAGCGCGTCTGACTGTGCTGCCTGCCGCCTGCCCCGGAGCGCGGCCACCACGTCCGGGTGAACGTTGGGCAAGAAAAGCGTATCGCGCAGCGACGCCTGACCCGTCTGTCTGCCCGCCGCAAAGGCCTCTTCCACAGAGGCGACGTCCCCGGCAACCAGCACCAGGTAATGTCCTGGCTGCACCGTCCCAGTCTGAATGGTTTGCACCGGCGCACGCTTCACCATTGCATCGCCTGCTTCAATGCCAGCGGCAATGCTGTTAAATTCCAGAAGGGCAACGGCGGGAAAATCCATAAAAGGAAGAGATTGGAGACTGGAGATTGATAATCTAATCTTCTGTCTCTAACCTCTCATCTCCAAATTTATAAGCTCTTGGTCGAGACGCGCTGCCAGATGGCTTCGGACATGCGGCGCACGACGTTGGGCAGGCCGGATTTAGCTGAAGTAAGCGTAAGCGGCACCCCTTGGGCAATGGCCCTTGCCTGATTTATGTCGTAGCCAATTTGGAAGGCAACTTTGTTATTGAGGCCGCGCTCTACGGCCGCTTGCGGCAGCTGTGCCTCTGGGGTGTGCTGGTTTAGGATGTGGGATTTGCGCTTGACCTGAATGCCTGCCTTGTTGAGCAGACGATTGAGCTGAACGGCCGTTTGTACCGAAACCACCTCAGGCGTAATAATGTGCAGACCCATATCGGCCATTGTAACGGCCTGCAAAAAGGCAGCCGAGTACACATGAGGTGCATCTACCACCGTAAACGCAACGTGGTGCTTAAGCAGGTTCAAAATATAGTGCGCCCTCTCGCCAGAAAGCGCCGACGGATCCTGCGGTTTGGCCGGAGCGGCCAGCACCCGCAATCCAGAAGGATGGATAATTAATCTATTTTTTAGGACGGCCCAGTCCAGTTCATTTTCAGCTGGGAGGTCCAGCCAGGAAGAACGCACCTGAAGCCGCATGTGCATCACCGCTTGCCCGCCGGATGGGGAAAGATCCACCAGGCAAACCTCTTGCTGGCTGGCCCGGCGCAGCGCGGCTGCCAGGTTCACGGCCAGCGTCGTTTGGCCCACACCACCGCGCAGCCCAAAAGTGGTGATAATAATGCCGGTTTCTGGGCTGGGCTGCCCTCCTTTTTTTGCCAGCAAACCGTCAACGCGCTCCATTAGCTCCTGAGAAGTAACCGGCTTGCTTAAATAATCATCGGCGCCGCTCTTGAGAGCCGTGGCCCGGTCTACCTCTTGGGAGCGAGCGGTAAGAACCAAGATAGGCAGGTCATCGA
>JBHIWP010000159.1:0-12385 GCA_041987425.1 Promineifilaceae bacterium (SeqCode)
GTAACGAGGGGCTTTGGCTTTGGCCGGGCTAAAACGAATATTTGCCAGAAAAGAGGAGAGCTCCAGGGGAGGGGGGCCTGGAGCTCTTAATAAAAGGAGAAAAAGTTGTGTGTCCTTGCGTGCTTTTTATTATAGGCATATCAAGAGTGCCGTAAATGGGACAATGGCACTATATTTATTTGCGGAACAGCTCACGGACGATGATTTCCCGCTGAATCTGGCTGGTTCCTTCGTAAATCTGGTAAATCTTTGCATCGCGCATCAGCTTTTCTACGGGATATTCGCACATGTAGCCGTAGCCGCCAAAGACCTGCACCGCGTCGGTGGCAATTTTCATGGCTTTGTCAGCGGCGTAGGCCTTGCCAAAGGCGGAGCTAAGCGTATTGTTTTGCCCGGCATCCACGGCCCAGGCAGATTTCCACACCAGCAGACGGGCCGCTTCTACTTCAATAGCCATATCGGCGATCATGTGGCCAATGACCTGGTGCTTCCAGATGGGCTGGCCTTTGACCACGCGCTCCTTGGCGTAGCGAATGGCTTCGTCCAGAGCCCGCTGGGCCACGCCCACGGCACCGGCCGAGGTGGGCGGGCGGCTGCGGTCGAACACCTTCATGGCGATGAGAAAGCCCTTCCCTTCTTCGCCTAGCAAATGGCTGGCCGGGACTTTAACGTTGTCAAAAATGACTTCGGCCGTATCCGAAGCGTGCTGGCCCATCTTGTTGAAAGGCTTGCCCACGCTGACGCCCTCCCAATCGCGTTCCACCACAAAGCAGCTCATGCCGTTGTAGCGCTGGTCTATGTCTGTGTAGGCAAATACAGTGTAGAAGTTGGCCACGGTGGCGCCCGTAATGAAGGTTTTGGAACCGTTGAGGATGTAATGATCGCCGTCTTTGCGAGCGGTGGTTTTGATACCAGCTACGTCGGACCCGGCTTCTGGCTCTGTGAGGCAGTAGCTGGCCATTTGCCCATCGGCCAAACGGCCGCAGTACTCTTTCTTCTGCTCCTCATTGCCTGCTATGAGCACCGGCAAAATAGCCAGGCCATTGACGCCCATGGCAGTGCTCATGCCAGAGCAGCCCCAGGCCAACTCTTCAGCAACCATGCACTCTTCAAAGAGGCTTAGCCCCAGGCCGCCATACTCCTCTGGCACGTTGAGGGCGGTAAGGCCCAGCTCTTGCGCTTTGCGGATAATGGGCCAGGGGTATTCGTGGGATTCATCGTAATGTTCGGCAGCGGGGGCCATTTCGTTGCGGGCAAAGTCACGGGCCAGCTGCTGGATCATTTTTTGTTCATCATTGAGGGAGAAGTTGACTGTGTTGTTGCTCATGTTTCGCTCCTTTTATTTAACGCGGAGGCGCGGAGGCGCAGAGAAAAGGTTTATTCGCCGTTGGTGCTTGCAGACTTTACAATCAGGGTGCAGCTATTCAGCGTTCTCTTCTTCGTCTTCTAATGTGACCGTTGGCTCGTCATCCAGCAGGGCTGCGGTGGAGGTCGTGTGTTCCACCGGTTCGACCGTTTCTTCCGGGTCTGGTGGCAGGGCAGAAGGGGGCGGCGTAACGGGCGCTGCCTGCATCGTGTCGGGATTTTCGGCGCGGGTCAGGTCAATGGTCATGACGCCATCTTCGTCGCCAGTGTCGATAACGGCCGTTCGCGGAATGGTGCCGTTTTTCTCGATGGGTCCTTCCAAATAGACGCGGGAGAGGGCAAAGCCAGTGATATTGCCCTGCTCACCCAAAATAATGTCGCCGATGGTGGCCACTTTGGTGCCGCCGGGCGTATCGACCTCGCGCCGGTTGAGCTTGCTCAGGCGCACCCAGGCCACGGTTTCCGGCATGTCATTTTCCTCGGCAATTACGTCGCTATGGCGCACCAGAATCGCATCGATGCCAAAGACAACGACATCGGCGCGGGTGATGAGAAAATGCTTGCGCTTGATAAGCCCCTCGGAGCCGAGGTAAATACCGGTAATGTCGGTGAGGTCACTGCTGACATAAATATCTTTGGCCGCGCCCAAGGAACGGCCGTCGGTAATGCTGATAATCTGTTTGCCAACTAAATCTTTGCCTAATCGCATGAGGTTGCCTCTTCCTTCTTGTGGTTGCGTTTGCGAGAGTGCGAGTAAAAAGTAAAAAGTGAAAGGTAAAAAGTGTACTACTTTTCACTTTTTACTCTATTGCTTTTCACTTATCACTGGCTTTTATGACGCAATGCGTCTTTAGGTGATTATAGTGCGAGAGTGGGCTGGGGTAAAGTGGAGATTTTTGTGGTGAGACAACGGCCGTTTTGCAGGCGAGGGTAATCTGCTCTACTATTTGTCGGAAAATCGTGCAGTATAGAGAAGGCCATCTGTTTATGAGTAAGTCAAGCGCAGTTTCTAACACCGATTTGGCAATTCGCACCTTTGTCTATCAGCATTTTGTGCAGGAAGCTTGGCCGCCTTCTGCCGCGGAATGTGCCGCGCGGCTTGACCTGCCTGTTGCTGAGGTCAACAACAGCTATCAACGCCTGCATGACCACCATTTTTTCTTTCTTGAGCCGGGCACAAGCATCATTCGCATGGCAAATCCATTTTCGGCCGTTCCCACACAGTTTCAGGTGCAGATTGGGCCAATGGTGTACTGGGCTAACTGCGCCTGGGATATGCTGGGGGTTCCGGCGGCGCTGCATCAGGATGCGGTGATTACGGCCGTTTATGAAGATACGGAGGAAACGGCCGTGATCACCGTCGAAAATGGTCAGGTGCAGCATGAAGGCGGCGTGGTCCATTTTCCCTTGCCCGTGCGCCAGTGGTACGATGATTTAGTCTTCACCTGAGCCACGATACTGCTCTTCCGGTCGGAAGAAAGCATAGTCGCCTGGTGCCTGCAACAGAAAATGCCGCCTGGTCAAGTTCTCACTTTGGAGCAAGTATGGCAGCTTTCACAGCGCTGGTATGCAGATCGCCTGTCCCCTGACTTTGCCGGAAGGTCGGCCGAGCAAATTGAGGCCATCTTCCGTGAGGTGGGTCTTACAGATTCCTTTTGGCGCTTGAGTCCAAAAGCGAATGTTGACTAATTTACAGGCGGTTCAAACTGTGCTAGTATATATCAATGATATATACCAATGAGGTGTCTAATGGAAACTGCAAAGATTTTTAAAAACGGCCGTTCCCAGGCGATCCGTCTGCCCAAGGCGTACCGCTTTGAGGGTGATGAAGTTTACATAAAGAAGGTGGGCGACGTGGTGATGCTTATTCCTTACCATGCCCCCTGGAAGGTGATGGCGGACAGCTTAGAATTGTTTAGTGAAGACTTTATGTCGAGTCGCGAGCAGCCAGAGGTGCAAGAGCGTGAGGAACTGTTCACGTGAAGGTGATGCTGGATACCAACATCTGTATTTACCTGATCAAGCAAAAGCCTGTTTCGGTGCTGGGCCACTTTGAGAAGTATGCCTTGGGAGAGGTGGGTATTTCTTCGATTACGGTGGCGGAGTTGCAATTTGGGGTGAGCAACAGCCAAAAGCCACGGCAAAATCAATCGGCACTCGATTTGTTTTTAGCACCGCTGGAGATTATGGATTTTGACGCACGGGCGGCGCAAGTGTACGGCCGAATTCGCGCCCATCTCAAACAAAATGGTACTCCAATTGGTGCTTACGATATGCTCATCGCTGCTCACGCTCAAAGCCTGGACGTGACGCTGGTCACCAACAACCTCCGCGAATTTTCCCGTATTCCCAACCTCCGCCTGGAAAATTGGGCAGATTAGGTTAAACCGGCAATCGTAAAAGCCAAATAATCTGCGGAAATCTGCGTTAATCTGTGGATGAAAATCTACTCCAGCAAAATGCCGGCAATGGAGACAAGGGAGTGGTCCTCATCGTCGGCGGGGCAGTGATCGTAGGCCACCTGAACACCTTCAGTGCCCCGCAGGTAGCGCAGCATCAGGTAGATGGGGGCGAAGCCACACACCTTGTTGCGGTCCTGCACGGCGGCGATCTGATCATAGAAGCTGGCCTCGTCGCCGCGAACGATGGCCTGCACCAGATTGTCATCAGCCTGGCGCAGTGCAGTGCGGCGCGTGTCGTCCATCAGGTAGTCGTCGCCAAAGGCGGGGCCGACGTGGGCAAAGTCTACCGAGGCCACGGTAAGTACTTTTTTTCCGGCGGTGGCGCTTTGCAGGGTGGCTACGGCCGTTCCCAACAAATCATCCTGCGCCGGATGCCTTCCATTCATCACAAAGTGGTGAAACGAGCCGCATAAAATCGGCACCATGGGCTTTGGCTCAACGCCTGCCTGCTGATAAATGTAGTGCAGCCAGACGGCCGAAAGCTCAATCGAATGTTCGCGGCGGTGGTGCAGCTCCTCGGCGTAGGCGGCTTCTTCGCCAATGGCGGCGGCCAGCGCGTCTACCAGGGCTGTGTCGGTGGGCAGCACGCCGTAGGGGGTGGCGTATGGCTGGCGGGTGAGGGTGAAAGTGCCCAGCCCGCCGTTGTGGTCGGTGCCCAGAATGATGACCAAGTCGGCTTCCAGAACGGCCGTTTGCGCCCGCCGCCACACTTTTGAATACACTTTGCCGCCGCGCTGGTAATCGATGTGGGGCGAGATGATGGCCCGGCCGCGCCACGGCTGCCAGCCATTTAGCCGATCGTTACGGCCGTACTCCTCTAACATCATGGTGAGCTGGCGCGGGTTGGCGGGGTAGCTGAGATCGGCCAGGGCAGGTGGGCGAAAGGGCTGGCTGCGGAAGTCGGTTATCTGCTGCGCCAGTGCCTGGCGGGCGCGCTCGTTGTCGAACAGGCAGGCGGCGTCTAGCTGGGCCAGCGCCTGCTCGGTAACGGCAAAGTCGAGCGGCTGACCTAGCTGTTGGCAAAATGCAGCATGGATTTCTTGCGGGGTCCGGCTGCCGTCGCAAAATAGGAGCAGCTGCGCCAGCGCCGGGGGCATGACTAACTGTTCGCTGGACAGTTCCAGGGGGTCGCGCAGGTACCACATTTGCTCACCCTGATGATACACTGGTTGGAAATCAAGCTGGCGCAGGCGGGGTTTTGGGGTCAATTGGTCTCTCCTTCAGAATTTAATGCAAGGGCGCAGAGGCACAGAGAATTTGGTTCATGGTTCATGTGGTTTGGCTCATTCTTCATCGCTTAGAAAAATCTTGGCTTGTTAATTTTTGATAGGCGTTTTGGGTTGGCCCATTGACTTTTTGCCACTGCCAGAACAGTATGGGGAAATGGAAATGAAAAATCAAGGGTTCAAATGGATGATTAAGGATTTTCATCAGCAGATTTCGCAGATTAAAAGGATAAAATCTATTGAATGGCTCGGCTTCGCTCGCCACAAGCCTGCGAAATCTTTGATTTTATTTCTGATTTTGCTGATAAACGGCTGTGGCGAAACGGCCGTTCCCACAGCGACGCCTACCCCTATTCAAAATGTGCAGAACACCCAAATTGCACCCACGCCGACGCTGGTGGCCTCGCCAACGGTCGTTCCCAGCCAAACGCCTCCCCCAAGTGCCGTGCCCACGCCCAGCCCAGCCCCGCCGCCCGCTGCGCTATCCATAGGAGATCCCTATGCTCCAGAGCTGGGCAGCAGCGCCTACGACGTGCAGGCGTATCATCTAGTAATGGCGCTTGACCCAGCGGTGACCCACATCGGAGCGACGGTTCACATCACTGGAACCGTGACAGCGCCGGAGCAGAGTGCGCTGGCCCTCGATTTTATAGGGTTTACGATTGAAGAGGTGCTGTGGAACGGGCAGCCGGTGGCCCATTTACGCCAGGGCGACAAGCTCATTGTTGAGCCAGATGCCCCCCTGACGCCGGGCCAGGCTTTTACCATTTCTGTGACTTATGAGGGCGCGCCGGAACAACGGCCGTCTCGCTTTGTGGGGTTTGCGCCAGCTTTGGGCATGAACTTTGTGGCCGGGGAAAGCATCTATGTGCTGTCAGAGCCGGATGGCTCCCGCTACTGGTTTCCCAACAACGACCACCCTCGCGACAAGGCAACCTATCGTTTTGAAATTACCGTACCTGCGGGGTTAACGGCCGTTGCCAATGGCCTGCTCACTGCGCAGAGTGATAGCGAAAATACAACTACCTTTACCTGGGAGCATCATTTTCCCATGGCCTCTTACCTGGCTACCGTTGTGGTGGGGGAATTTGAGCGGTTAGCAACTGTTTCGCCAGACGGGGTGCTCTTGCGCCATTATGTGAGCGAGGGTGCGCAGACTGAGTTTGCGGCAGCCACAGCCGAGCTGGGGGAAGCAGTTGACTGGATGAGCGATCTGTTTGGTCCATATCCATTTGAAGCCTTCGGGTTTGTCACCGCCGATGTTTCCAGCGTTTCATTAGAAACGCAAACGATGGTGCTGCTGGCGAACAACATGATTGGGCAGACCACGGTGATGCATGAGCTGGCCCACATGTGGTTTGGCAACTGGGTGAGCCTGGATTCCTGGCAGCAGATGTGGCGAAACGAAGGCTTTGCCACGTATGTGCAGCTGATGTGGGAAAATCGCGATGATCCGGAAGACCTTGAACTGACAATGGCGGCGATTGAATCGGCCGTGGAGGAAAATGGCGACAGCTTTCCCCTGGGCGATCCGCCACCAGCCAGACTGTTTGGCTTTAGAACCTACTTTGGCGGCGCTCTATTTGTTCACGCGCTGCGGCAGGAAATGGGGGATGAGGCGTTTTTCAGCGGGCTGCAAACCTATTTTGCCAACTATGGTGGCGGCACGGCCAGCGACGCGCAATTTCAGGCGATAATGGAAGCGGCCCATGGACAATCGCTGGATTCCTTTTTTGCTGAATGGCTGGACTAATTTTGCTGCAGCGTAAGCTCCCCCTCGGAAACGCGGTAGAGATTGAGCTTTAGCGATTCACGGGCGCGCAGGGCGCGCATTTTGGCTGCGCTAAGGCTGATGGACAGCAGTTCGGTGATTTCGGAATACGGCCGTTCTTCTACATCGCGCAAGGTCAAAATATCCAATTCCTCAGGCCGTAGCTGGGAGAATGCCATAGCCATCTGGCCCCGCAAATTGAGTTTTTGCCACTCGCTCTCCGTCGTTGTGCAGGAGGGCAGATATTCTGCCATGGCATCCACATCCTTTTCCGCTGCCTGTGGACGGCGCTTGCGGCGACGCACTTCGTTGGTGCAGGTATTCATGGCAATGCGATAAATCCACGATTTTAGCGACGAGCGCCCTTCAAAGGTGCCCAGGCTGCGGTAAACGCGTACAAAAACCTCCTGCGTTAAATCTTCAGCGTCCTGCGGATTGCGCATAAAGTTGTAGCATACGCGCCACACGATACCATGATAACGATCAAACAACGCTTGAAACGGCCGATCATCCTTACTTCCTTGCGCAAGGCACAAGGAAATGAGCTCACTATCTTCTAAATCTTTCAGGTTTACGTTACGAGAAATTAACTCTACAGTCATCTTTATTGCCCCTCACACTGGTTATTGTGTCGTTGAAATTAAGCTTAATTTCAGGGGTTCAAAAATGACTAAAAAAGTTCTAAAAAAGCTCTAAAAAATCGAGACTTCTTTGTTTTATTTGACTTGGAAAACTTGTAGGTAGGGCGTGTCCGGCACGATTAGTTTGGCTTATAAAGTCTATAGCCAGTACCGTATTCAGTGAGCAAATAGTGGGGGTTTTTTGCATCAGGTTCGATTTTTTGGCGCAACCGTGACACGTAAACGTGCACATATTGTGAACTGTCTTGATAATCCCAACCCCACACGTTTTCTAGGATCTGCTCAAAAGAAAGGGCTAAACCGGCATTCTGGCAAAAATATGTAAGGAGGCGATACTCCGTTTTGGTTAATTTAAGGGGTTTGTTTTTGATTGTTACCAGATGTTTGTCCAGGTCAACACGCAGATAACCATCGTCGTATGCCAGAGCGTCTTCTTTTTCTGCTTCTGGCTTGCTGTTGGTCTGGCGTAACGCCGCGCGAACGCGCGAAGTGAGAACTTTGGCGCTAAAGGGCTTGGTGACGTAATCGACTGCACCCTGATCCAGACCGCGCACGATATCTTCTTCTTTTCCCAACGAGGTAAGCATAATTATGGGAACATCTGAAAGCTGACGAATTTGGCGCCCCACTTCCCAGCCTGCAATGTGCGGCATCATCACGTCTAGCAGCACCAGGTCTGGCTGCGTGGCGTAAAACTGGCGCAAACCATCTTGTCCGTTTTGGGCCGTAAATACTTCTGCCCCTTCTCGAATCATGGCCGCTGCGACAATATCTCGCACAAATACATCATCGTCTATCACCAAAATCTTTTTTCCACGAAGCATCTTGATTTTCTGCCACTTTACGAATGGTTTTGCCTGTCAAAACCAGTGTGTTCCGGTAATTGAATGGTGAACTTCATGCCTTCACCGGGCTTGCTCTGGACAGTGATTTGCCCGTTATGCGCTTCTAGCAACGTTTTGACAATGAACAGGCCCAGTCCGGTTCCCGAAACGGCACTTTGTTCGGCTTCTTCTGTGCGATAGTATAGCGTGAAGAGATTTATTATTTCTTCTTCGCTCATGCCGGGGCCATCATCCTCAATAGTAATTATGATTTTCTCTTGCTTTCTGGCAGTATCAAGAAAGATATTGCCGCCTTCAAAGATGTATTTGACAGCGTTGCCAACTAGATTGTAAAAGACGCGCAGCATTTTTTCTGATTCGGCGAGTATAAACGCGGGCTTCTTAGACGGGTTGAAATGAATCGTAATGTTGCGGCGTTCTACATCGAATTTCAGTGCTGTTATCACTTCATGGATCAGCTTATTGACATTGCACGGTCTGGCGTCAACGGTAAGCTGGTCTCGTTCGATTAGATCCAAATCGAGGATATCGTCGATGAGCTGGTTGAGGCGAGCTGATTGGAGGTGTATTACCTGTAGATACTCATCGTAAAGCGGCTGTTTGGCGTCGCTTAAATCCATTAGCATTAAGTCTGAGTAGCCGTGGATAGCGCTCAGTGGCGTTCTAAGATCGTGGGCGGCCATTGATAAGAAGATTGACTTCATGCGATCTAGCTTGATCAATTCCTGGTTGGTGGCCGACAATCTTCGTTGCAGCAGGCGAAGCTCGTTTCTGTCTTGCACAAGCTCGTGGTGCAAACGGCCGTATGCCGTTGAATCTTCCACCAGCAGCAGAAGTCCGTTTTGGGCGGGGTCCTGTTCCAGAGGATAAACCAGAAATGTCAGGTAGTTTATGGAGCCGTCAGGCTGCTCGCGATTAACGTGTTCCAGGCGAAACATATCGCTGTTGCCTTTGATGATGTCTTGCAGCTCCTCAGTGACGCCCACAAATTCCCACAAAACATCCGTAAGGCCTTGGGCCAGGATCTCTTCTTCTGGCAGCGGCTGGCTGGGAGCCATGCTGGCAAAATTGGGGGAAATTTGCTGGATAGTAAGGTCTGTGCCCAGCTGCGCATAAGCCATAAGATGATGCGCGTTGTAGGTTTTGGCGGCGCAGGCGGCCAGGAGCATGGGGTCCATTTTCTTTTCTGGCGACATTATTGGGCCTCTATTTTTTCCGCCAGGCGGTGGAAGGCAGCTTCAACGTTGCTGCCAGTTAGCGCACTGGTGAGCAGGTACGGTGCCCCAAAGCTCTGGGCAACTTGTGACAATGCTTCGTCACTAATCTTTCGTTCCTCTACCAGATCGACCTTGTTGCCAATAAAGAGGAGAACGGCCGCTTCATTGGTTGCCCTCATCTGACGAGAATAATCGGCCAATACATCCAGCGTTTCGGCACGGCTCAGGTCACAAACCACCAGCGCTCCGGCTGCACCGCGCAAATAGCTAGAGCCAGCCTTGCTAAAATCATCGCCACCCGCCAAATCCCAGATTAGCAAGTTCAGCAAGTGGTCGTCCAGCGTAAGCGTCTTTCGAGAAATTTTGACGCCAATGGTGCTTAAATATTTGTCGTCGAAGCGATTTTCAACAAAGCGGCGGACAAGGCTGGTCTTTCCAACGGCAAAGTCGCCCAGCAAGCATATTTTTTTCTGTATTGTTCGCATGATAAATTTTATTCTCCGGGCGGCGTAGCTGCCATAGAGAAAGGAACGCCATCTATGGCAAGCCAGGTAACGCCCAGCCAGCCTTGTTCAAAACCATTGTCACTTTGCCATGAAACCAGCACCCAGCTATCTATTCGATTCAAAACGGTAACGGCCGTATCGGCCGGCAGGACAATCGTTGGCGGTGCGTCCAGGTCTGGTTCGTCTCGCAGCCAGACGGCGCGCACCGTCACGGGCGAGGCTGGCAGCAAGGTTGGTGTGTTGCTGGGCGCAACTGTCGCTGTGGCTGAAGGAGCTAACGTAGCGGTTTGGGTGGGGGGAACGGCCGTTGCCGTGGCGGTATTGGTGGGCTGTGGTGTAAACGTCATCGTTGGTGTGGGGGTCGGCGTGTTCGTGGAGGTTGGCACCGTTGTGGGCACTACTGTACTGGTTGCTGTGGGCGGTGGACCAAACGCCAACGGCCACAGGGCAATGGTAAATTGCAGATAAAAGCAGGCAACGGCCGTTAACAGCAGCGTAATGCCTGCCCCGCCAATAATGAGCCAGCGCTGCCCACTAGAAAGCTCGCCAGCCTGCGCCCTTTCGGGTCGGTCCGCCCGAGTGCTGAAATTGGCAAGTGTCGGCAATAGGTTCGGCAATGTCGCCGGGTCCCCTTGATAGTCGCGCAGCTTTGGCTTGTGATTAATGTGTAATTCAGAAACCATCTCTTGCAGCTGCGCATGAAAGCCCGTCGGTTCAATTCCCTTAATCACGGCTGCCGCATAAAGATATTGACCGCTCTGAATAATGATCCGCTCATCACCGAACTCAATTTCACGCAGCTCTTGTTCCGCGTCGCCTTCACCGAAGGAGTCTCGGGCAAAATCACGAATCGCGGTCAGCATCCCGCCAATGAGATCGGAGTCATTGTTTTCTTCGTTGCTGGGACTATGATGAGCCAGCAGCAAGCCCGTCTCATGCTGAATGAGAAACATCTCCTCAAGCGAAAAGCTAAAAGATTCGCGCAGGGCCAGCTCAGATGCCGACACGCCGCGCAGCCGGGCCCCCACACGAGCCAGATATCCCCTCAGGTTGAGCGTGGATTTCAGGCGGGCATCGATATTGCGCTGAAATTCGCGCAGGAATTCTGAAACCGCCCGCATCACGGTCTCCAGAATGATGGGGTAAAGCGCTTCTACCATTTCCTTGCGCGAGTCCCGAATTTGCACGCGAATAGCGTCACTCATGATTGGCCCCAGCGCTTCAGCTAACTCATCTCGCTTATCGCGAATGGTATTGCTGATAATGAAACCCATTTGTTGAATTAATCTGGGGATAAGCGCCTGAGATTCCCGGTGCATCTCTTGCCGCAGATGCTCAAGTTCTGCCGCTTGCTGCTGGTTTGCCTGCCGTAAATCTGCCACTTCCGCCTGAAGGGCATGCAGCTGGCTGGCAAACGCATCGCTTTGCACCTGGGCATTTTCTTGCAGCGCTTCGGTTTCTTGTTCAAGCTGGTGAATGCGGGTTCTTTCTTCATCCAGCAAAATGGCTCGAAGCGAGTCTAGCTGAGGATCATTGCCTGACTGGGCGCTAGATTGTGAGGGTCTTTTCGCTTCAAGTGAATCTGTCATTATGAACTGTGCTACCCAGAATGAGCAGCGTCTGCCTGATCGGCGGCATCGGTTTGCAGGCGCTGGGCGACTTCCATCAACATCCGTCCCAGGTCCTGGCGCGGCGTCAGTTTGCTGTCTAGCCAGCTGCTCACGGTCAGCAATTCCTGGCGCAAATCCTCGTCGCGCTGGCGGGATTCTGTTTGTACCCTGCGTATCTCATTGGTGATGTTACCGCGCAATGCTTCCAGCTCTTGGGTGATAGACGTTTGCAGCGCTTCGATTTTGTTCCTGGTGTCGTCGCGCAGCTGGTTTAGGCTTGCTTCCAGGTCTTCGTGATTGGATTTAGCCTGCGTTGCCTGGCTGTTTATTTTGGCGGCAAGTTCTTTTTCGGTACTGTTAGCGGCTTCCTTTAGGGAGCTGCTCTGCTTGTTGAGGGCATCTGTAAAGCTGCGCTGCACCGTTTGCAGGTTGTCTTCTAGCTGACTCAGTCGATCGTCTGTGGCCCGCGCCTGGTTGCCAAAAAGAATTTCGCGCAGATTTTCCAACTCACCGGTGCGGGATTCATTACTGTTAGCAGATTTGTTCTTTTCTTTACTTTCCTGAGAAGCTGGCGCTTTTTTTACCATGATGGACGATGTCTCCATTCTAAAAACTCATTGAGAGCCTTGAGCAAACGACATATGGACAAAGGGAAAACATAATCATTATAAAGAGTTTGCTGAACCGAAACAACGTGATTTGATATTGGGTCTATTCATCAAGCTCCAGGAGTGGCTGGTCC
>JBHIWP010000160.1:0-12381 GCA_041987425.1 Promineifilaceae bacterium (SeqCode)
CTCTACACGGTAAGCATCACCTTCACGCCACTCGAAACAAATACGCCACTGATTATTGATGCGAATACTATGTTGCCCCTCGCGATTTCCGGATAACTTTTCCAGGCGATTGGATGGTGGAATTTGTAAGTCTCCTAGACTTTCTGCGGCATCAAGAACCTCTAACTTTATTCTAGCCCGTCGCTGAATATCATGAGGTAACTTTCGGGACGAGTGGCGTCGGAAGAGCCGTTCAGTTTCTTTTGACGCAAAGCTACGGATCATGAAGAAATAATAACGCCGCGCGTTAATAGTGTCAATGGTAATAATTTCAAGGTTTATATAGCAATGATGTAGACCACGGCCGTTTTCCACCCCACAATCTGCTCTTCTAACTGCCGCTTGTACAAGGTGTGTACTTTTTCAACCTCTTTTTCGCTCAAGCCAGCTTCGCGCAGGCGACGGCCGTACGAACCCCCGTCTTCGCCCCCAAACCATCGTTGCAACTGCCCGCTGGTGAGCCGCCGCTGGCCTTTTTCGCGGTCGAGTTGCAGCGTGACGGTGTTGAAGCCTGCGGCTTCCAGCCCGGCCTGCAAATCTGATTCGTCCCAGTTCACCAACTTGTCTGTTTCATCCAGGTAGATTGCTTCTTCGGCCTGGGCAACCTTTTTTGCCAGCGTTCTCGTTTCATCAGACCAATCAACCAGCTGGTATAGTCGCTGGCCGTGTTTGGGAATTGATTGGACGAGGCAGAGACGGCCGTCTGCCGCCAGACGGTTTTTGAGCGTGGTAAAAAGATCTGTAATTGGGTAATTGGGGTATTGGGTAATTGGGTTGCGGCCGAGGATGCGGTCGAATTGCAGGTCTTCTTCGCCGCGCAGGGTGAGGAGTGTGTCTAGTTCAGTTAAATCGCCGATGAGGATGTGCGGCCGTTCCACATCGGGCAGGCGTTCGGCCTGTTGGCGCAGGGCTTCGCCGTCGGTGGTGGCTGCGGCCAGGGCGTAAACGCCGCCTTCAGGCGCGCGACGCACTGCCTCCCAGGTGAGCAGTCCGCTCCCCGCGTTCACGTCCAGCACCAGATGGTGCCGCTGCACCGCCGCCAGCGCAAACAGCCGCTCTCGCTGCTGCCCCAGCGCCTGCCCCGCCTGCGAAATTGTCCGCTGTAGCCACGCCTCTTTGCCCTTGTTTTTGGGACTGGTGGTGTAAATCTCCCCAATCTCCAATCCCCGGTCTCCAGTCTCTAGCATCGCCGCCAGCTGCGCCTCACGCTTCCGCGCTACCTCGTCCCGAATCTGCCGCTCATACCCCTGGTCGCTGGGCTCGTAGAACATCTTGCCCTGCAGCGCATCGGGCAAATATTGCTGCGCCACCCAATGATCGTGATAAGCGTGTGGGTAAAGGTAGCCCTGCCCGTGCCCAAATCCTTCTTTGTCTCGATTGCCGTCCTTGAGGTGGTTAGGAATATCGGCTTCCTGCTCTTTTTCTACGCTGCTGAGGGCATCGAAGAAGGCAAAAGCAGAGTTTGATTTGGGGGCGGTGGCCAGGTAGATGCACGCCTGGGCTAGCGGGAAGCGGCCTTCGGGCATGCCAATGCGCTCGTACGCCTCCCAGCAGCTTGTCACGATGCTGATGGCCTGCGGATCGGCCATGCCCACGTCTTCTCCGGCAAATATAGTCATGCGGCGAAAGATGAAGCGCGGGTCTTCGCCAGCATATACCATCTTGGCCATCCAGTAGAGCGCGGCGTCAGGGTCGGAGCCGCGCAGGCTCTTGATGAAGGCGGAGATGGTATCGTAATGCACATCGCCTTCTTTGTCGTAGAGGACGGCGCGGCGCTGGATCGACTCTTCGGCCACTTCGAGGGTGATATGAATACGGCCGTCCACCCCCCGCTCCGTCGTCTCCACCGCCAGCTCCAGGGCATTCAGCACGCCGCGCGCATCGCCATTGGCCACGTCCACCAGGTGATCCAGCGCTTCTGGCTCGACAAGGACGTTCAGATTTCCATAGCCCCGTTCCGGATCACGCAGCGCCTGCTCGGCAATCTGGCGCAAATCGTCTTCCGTCAGCGGGCGCAGCTGGAAAATGCGGCTGCGGCTGACCAGCGCCTTGTTCACTTCAAAGTATGGATTCTCGGTCGTAGCCCCGATGAGGATGATGGTGCCGTTTTCTACGTGGGGCAGCAGCGCATCCTGCTGGGCTTTGTTCCAGCGGTGCACCTCATCCACAAACAGCGTCGTGCGCTGTCCGTACAGGTTGCGCCGCTCCTGCGCCGTGGCGATCGCCTCACGAATCTCCTTCACGCCCGCCAGTACGGCATTAATCGTGATGAAGTGACTTTCAGTGCTGTTGGCAATGACCATTGCCAGGGTGGTTTTGCCCGTGCCCGGGGGACCGTAGAAAATGAGCGAGGAAAGCTGGTCTGCCTGAATGGCGCGGCGCAGCAGCCGCCCTGGCCCCATGATGTGCGCCTGTCCCACGTACTCATCCAGCGTTCGCGGACGCATCCGGTTGGCCAGGGGGGATTCTTTTTCAATTTGCGCTTTACGGCCGTGTTCAAACAGATCCATATCTGCTTTGTCTATCTAAAATAAATGACCGAATTAGCTGGCAAGCGGCCAAAATATCAAGAAGGTAACTCGCGTCACGAGGCTGCATACATCACTCTATTTGAGACCCCAAGTTTAGATTCACTCATCTCTACAGCCCTTATGTTCCTTATTCCTCGCCAATGATCGCGTCGTAGACGGCTTGCAGCTCCTCGTCGGAGTAGTAGTGGATGATCACGCGCCCTTTGCCCTTGCCGCTGGTCTCGATGTTGACCTTGGTGCCCAGCGAATCCTGAAACTGGGTTTGCAGTGCTTCTAGCTCCACCGGCAGGCCGGGGCGCGGCCGGGACCGGGGCTTCTTGGCCGACAGCAGCGTGGTGACGCGGGCCTCGACCTGGCGTACGCTGAGGTTGAACTTGATGATGTCGTTCATGACGTTGGTTTGCATCGTTTCGTTGGGGAGCGGCAGCAGGGCCCGACCATGAGCGCCGCTGATACGGCCGTCGGCCACCGCCTGCTGAATGTTTTCCGGCAGCTCCAGCAGGCGTATCAAGTTGGTGATAGTGGAGCGCCCTTTGCCCATGCGTTTGGCAATCTGCTCGTGGGTAAAGCCGAAGTCCTCGCTGAGCTGCTGGTAAGCATAGGCCTCTTCTAGCGGATTAAGATCGGCCCGCTGAATGTTTTCGATGATCGCCAGCTCCAGCATCTCCTGCGGCGTGGCTTCCTTGACCACGACCGGCACCTCATCCAGCCCGGCCAGCTGACAGGCGCGCCAGCGGCGTTCGCCAGCGATGAGCGTATAGCCGCCCTCATTTTGGGTGACGATGAGCGGCTGGATGAGGCCATGTTCCGTGATTGAGTCGGCCAGCTCCTGCAGCTTTTGCTCGTCCATGACGCTGCGAGGCTGGTGGGGATTGGGAGAAACGGCCGTTACCGGCACCATTTTCACCCCGCCTTCTTCAGCAGAAGCAACGTGATCGCTGGGAATGAGCGCGCCCAGCCCGCGGCCAAGTCCACGTTTCTTGGTCATGCGGACACCCCCGCTGCGGCTTTGGCTGTCATGTCACCCTTTACCAACTCGGCGGCCAGCACTTTGTAGGCGACTGCGCCCGGCGAGTTGGGGGCATACAAATTAATCGGCTGGCCAAAGCTGGGTGCCTCGCTGAGGCGTACGTTGCGCGGCACGATGGTGCGGAACACTTTGCCGGGGAAGTAGCTGCGCACCTCTTCCACCACCTGGCGGCTAAGGTTGGTCCGGCTGTCGTACATTGTCATGATCAGGCCGCGAATGGCCAGCTTGGGGTTGAGATATTTTTGCACCAGCTCGATGGTCTGGTTGAGCTGCGTCAAGCCTTCCAGCGCCAGGTATTCGCACTGCACCGGAATAATGATGCCATCTTTGGCGGCGGTGAGGGCGTTGACGGTAAGCATGCTCAGGCTGGGCGGGCAGTCGATGAGGATGTAGTCGTAACGGCCGTTTATCGTTTCCAGCGCATTGCGCAGGCGGTATTCGCGGCCAATGGCGTTGACCAGCTCCACTTCAGCCCCGGCCAGCTCTGGATGTGCTGGCAAAATGTCCAGCTTGTACTCGTCGTGGCGCAAGCGGATGTCGTCGATGACGGCCGTTTCCAGCAGCAAATCGTACGTCGAGCGTTCCAACTCATATTTATCGTAGCCCAGGCCGGAGGTGGCGTTGGCCTGCGGGTCCATATCCACCATCAGCACGCGCCGCCCGCTGGAGGCCAGAAAGGCACACAGGTTAATCACGCTGGTGGTCTTGCCCACGCCTCCTTTTTGGTTGGCAATGGCGTAGATTTTTGTTGTCATTAGCTAATTACCCAATTACCCTGTTACCCAGTTACCCAATTACAAAGCGCTGTAATTGCGTACTTAAGTAATTGGGTAATTTATTTCTTGTGTCACTGTTTTTATATGGTTAATTTTAGCATCCAGGCCGATTTGCGTAACGGAATGAGCCGCGATGTAGTTGGCAAATTCGGCGGCCTGCCAGGGATCACGACCGTTCTCTGCGTATCGTGCCAAAAAAGCCGCCGCAAAAATGTCCCCAGCGCCCGTGGGTTCCACCTGGGCTACATTGGGTGCGGCGATTCGCTTTACATCGTCTCCTGAAAAAACGGTGCAGCCCCGCACATTTTCCGTCATGATCAGCAGCCGCGACGCCTGCCGGTAGCGGGGCAGCATTGCCTCGTCCAGCAAATCTTCCTCGCTCAGAATGACCACATCGGCCAGCGGTAGAAATTGTTCTGCCTCCGGCCAGTCGCGGGCATAGACGCGGCCGTCTGCCGCCCAGCGGCGCAGCCAGCCCTGTGGCGTCAACCCGATAATACTGTTGGGAAAGCGTTGGATGAGCTCTGGATCAACTTCATTGGCCACGGGCGCCAGATGGACAACGGCCGTATCCTGCCAATCAGCCGGCAAATGTTGCACCTGGATTCGGTCGGCGGGCGTGTAGAGCATTTGGGTACGGCCGTTTGGCCCGTAAATATTTTCAAAGGTGCTGGTGTGGGCCGATGGGACTACCTCAACTGTGAGCTCGGCCAACTGCGGCAGCCCTTCGTAGTCGGGCTGGCAGCTTGTGAGAACGGCCGTTTCACAGCCCAATGCCTGCGCCGTTCGCCCGGAGTAGGAAACCGTGCCGCCTACCAGATTGCCTGCTGGCGTTACGTCCTGCGTGATGTGCCCAATGACCAGATAATCTATCTTTTTCACAGGCTTGATTCTAACATAGCGCACTGCTACATGCGAAAGGTAAGCTACGGTTTATCATTTCAATAGAACGCAGATGAACGCTGATAAACGCTGATTTCTATGTTTTATCTGCGTCATCTGCGTCCCCTTGGTCGGAAGCGACGCAATCGGAGAAATGGTTGTTAGTTTTTCAGTGGTAATATTCGATTGCATCGCCCCTACTTTGTACGATAACGGCCGTATCGTATAATTACCCACTTCCACCTAACGGAGAGACACATGCGCGTAAAGGTCATTCTTAATCCAATGGCAGACAATGGGCGGGGCGCGGCGCAGGCGGCCGTTATTCTACAGGCGGCCCAGCCGTTTGGCGGCGTCGATCTGGTGCAGACTGAATCCCCGGGCCATGCTCGTGACCTGGCCCGGCAGGCGGCCGACGAAGGCTACGATCTGGTTGTGGCGGCGGGCGGCGACGGCACGATCAGTGACGTGGTCAACGGGCTGATGCGTGGCGGCAAGGCCATCACGCGTCTGGGCATCATTCCTATCGGCTCTGGCAATGACCTGGCCTGGAGCTTGAAGATACCGACGAAGATTGAAACGGCCGTGCAAAAATTGTTCACCGGCACGCCCCAAACCATCGACCTGGCGCGCATTGAGGATGATCACGGCCGTTTTCGCATTGTGGACAACAACATCGGCATTGGCTTCGACGCCGTGGTGGTGATAGAAACCCAGGCCATTACCCGGGTGCACGGCTTTTTGATGTACCTGCTGGCGACGCTGCGCACCATCATGTCTTATTCGCAGCTGCCTCGCGTATCGGTCCATTTTGACGATGAAGTGATAGAGCAAGAAATTACCTTCATTGCCTTTGGCGTGGGGCCGCGCGGCGGCGGGGGCTTTCTACTCACGCCTTACGCCAAACAGGGCGACGATCTGATCGACACCTGCACGGTGAACCCGGTTGGCCGCCTGACCATGCTCAGCCTGCTGCTCTCCGTGATGCGCGGCACGCACGTGAAGTCCCGGCACGTGACGCTGCGGCAAAGCAAGCAGATTCGCGTGCGGGCCGACCGCCCCCTGCCCATCCACACCGACGGCGAGATGTTTGCCTACCCGCAAGACAACGTGCGCGAAGTGACCGTCACCAGCCTGCCCGCCGCGATTGAGGTGATTGTTTAGGAACGGGCACCCACTTGTCATGCTGAACGCAGTGAAGCATCCCTGAAACCTTGGCGCAGTGCTTACCTTGCTCGCGGGACAAGGATTTCGTCTGAAAACGTTTAGAGAGATTCTTCGCTTCGCTCAGAATGACAATTAAAAGACAACACTATTTGAAATTATGAGACTTGAGGCACAACAGAACGGCAAGTCGTTGTATTCGGAGCCTACTATGAGCATATTTGAGGAATACAAGCAAAAAATAGAAACAGCACCTGTCTTGGGAGTACCTGGAAACGCAGCGGATATGGTTGCTGAATTAATTGCAAATCCTTCTGACAAAGTAGACGCAATTTTAGAATGGATATTCTCAGAGCATAAGGGCTACGTTGAACCTCGTGCAAAAGCAGGTCTAAGATTCTTAGAGAGGAATTCAGAACAGGGTTGGCTCATCCTTGAACAATTAATGCAGAGCAGCGATCCAGATGATAGAGATGTGGCTATCACCGTTTTAGAAAGAGCAGGAGACCAAAATAATTTCTATCTGGCAAAACCTATTTTAGAAGACCCTTATCCGTATTTGCAGTTTGATGCAATTGATCTGCTAACGAATCATTTCCCTTCAAAAGTCAGGTCAGTACTTCAAAGTCTATTGGCTCATGAGCAGGCTTGGGTGCGAGAGAATGCACAGAAACGACTGAGCAAGATGAATGAGAACAGCTAAATTCAACTTAGAAAGTCGCCTCGCCTTGCTTGCAATCATAATTTGAGAGAATTTTTTATGCGGACATTGAAAAAAGCGTTACAGGAACATGAGCTCATCGTCCTGCGGGTGATGGGGGAGTGGTGGGACCTGGATTTGACCGGGGATGACAAACCAGCCTGCGTGACGGCGTTGGCTGAGCGGCTGGCCGAACTGGATTTCGCCCAGGAAATTTTGTACCTGGCACCGGAAGAAGCGGCCGCTATCCAGACGCTGGTGCAGAGCAACGGCCGTTCCCCCGTCGCCTCATTTGAACGACTACACGGCGAGGTCCGCCTGATGGGGCCAGGGGCGCTGGAGCGGGAAGAGCCGTGGTTTGACCCCATCAGCCCGGTGGAAGCGCTGTGGTATCGTGGCTTTGTCTACCGCGGCTTTGACGAAACGGCCGAAGGCATGATTGAGTTCTACTACATCCCCGAAGAGCTGCTGGCCAGGCTGCCGAAGCCGGAAAAACCTAAAGAAGTGCGGCAAACGGCCGTTACCAGCCTCAAACCGGTGCCCGAGCCCAACCGCTACACGCCCGCCACCAGCAGCGCCGTCGATGACCTGACCACCCTGCTGGCCCTGGCCCAGCGCACCGCCCTGCGCAGCGAAGCGCTGGACCTGCTGCCGCAAATCCTGCTCAACAATGATGCCGACCGCCGCTCCCTGCTCATCAATCTGGCCCGCGAAATGGAAATGCTGCGCGAAGTGGAAGGCGGCATTCGCCCGACGCGCACGGCCGTTTCCTGGCTGACCAAATCCCGCGAAGCCCAGCTGCGCGCCCTGATGGACGCCTGGAGCAGCAGCGGCTGGAACGACCTGTGCCATACGCCCGGCCTGCGCTGCGAGGGGGAGCATTGGCACAACGATCCGATTTTGGCGCGCACCGCCCTGCTAGACGCCCTGCCGCAAACCGCCGACTGGTACCGGCTAAGCGAGCTCGTCGGCCACATCAAGCAAAACGACCCCGACTTTCAGCGCCCCGACGGCAACTACGACACCTGGTACGTGCGCGACGTGGCCCAGGACAACTATCTGTCCGGCATCGAAAACTGGGATTTGGTGGAGGGGCGGCTGCTGGCGTTTATGGTGCAGGGGCCGCTGTTTTGGCTGGGATTGGCGGAAACGGCCGTACAGGGCCAAAACATCCTCTTCCGGCTCACCGACCGGGCGCTGGAGTGGCTGGCCAGCACGCCGCCCGCCAGCGAAGAAGTGTCCGTGCCTATTATAGTGCAGCCGGACGCTTCCGTGCTGGTGGCCCACAACGCCAACCGGCATCACCGCTTCCAGGTGGCCCGCATCAGCGAGGCGCAGCCGGTGGAGCCGGGCAAGCCATACGCTTACCAAATTACGCCCGCTTCGCTCAAACAGGCCCGCGCCGAGGGCATCGAGCCGGACCGTATCTTGACCTTTTTGCAGGAGGCCAGCGAACGGCCGTTGCCAGCAGCTACCAAACGGGGCATAGAACGCTGGCGAGAGCGGG
Source organism: Promineifilaceae bacterium (SeqCode) (assembly GCA_041987425.1). GTDB lineage: Bacteria > Chloroflexota > Anaerolineae > Promineifilales > Promineifilaceae > Leptofilum. Next base: position 8,630 of record JBHIWP010000160.1, read on the forward strand.
GGGTTGAAGGGCGATTGGAAACGGCCGTGATTCTGCGGGTGCGTGAAGCGGGCATTCTGGAAACGCTGCGCACCAACGCCAAAACCCGCGACTTTATTGATGAAAGTTTAGGTGAACTGGCGGCCACCGTGCGGCTGGAAAACTGGCAAAAGCTGCGCGAAGCCGCCGCCCAGCTGGGGCTGCTGCTAGACAGCAACGTCAATGCGTAGGTCAAGTTTGTTGCAGTTTAAGATGGTTATGAGGTAACTGGAAACAACGAATTATTTAGAACATTAGAGTTTCCATAAGCAAATGCACACCAATAGCAGCGAAAATCAGCAGATTTCGCCAATTCAACAGATTTTAATCTGCGTTTATCAGCGTTAATCTGCGTCCTATTTTTAGGAGAGAAAAACATGAGCAAAGGGCTTATAACAGTTAAGCAACTGAAGACGTTGGTGGAAGCAGAAGAGATCGAAACGGTTATTGTGGGCTTTACGGATCATTACGGCCGTATGATGGGTAAACGCTTTGACGCTGAATTCTTTGTGGAAAGTGCCGCCAGCCACGGCACGCATAGCTGCAACTACTTGCTCACGGTGGATATGGAAATGGAGCCGGTGCCAGGCTATGACTTTGCCAATTGGGAGCTGGGCTATGGTGATTTTCATCTGGTTCCAGACCTCTCTACGCTGCGCATCGCCAGCTGGCTGGAAAAAACCGCGCTCGTCCTTTGCGATCTGGAAGATGAGCAGGTGCACCAGCCGGTGACGGTCGGCCCGCGCTCCATTCTGCAGCGCCAAATCGCTGCCGCCGAAGAAAGCGGCTTTACCCCGAAGGCTGGCTCAGAGCTTGAATATTACATCTTTGAAGATTCCTACCGAACTGCGGCCGAAAAGAAATATGATGATTTGCAGCCCGCTGGCTGGTACCTGGAAGATTACCATATCTTCCACGCCTCGCGAGAGGAAAAGTTTACGGCCCTGGCCCGCCGCCACTTGAAAAAGTCTGGCATCCCCGTAGAAAACTCCAAGGGCGAATGGGGCCTGGGGCAGCATGAGATCAACGTGCGCTACACGGATGCCCTGGCTATGGCCGACCGGCACACGATTTTCAAGCAGATCTGCAAGGATATTGCCGACCAGATTGGCATGAGCCTCACATTCATGAGCAAACCCTTCTCTGGCCAGGCGGGCAGCAGCTGCCACATTCACTTCAGCCTTTGGCAGGGGTCAGAAAATGCCTTTGTGGGCGACAACAGCCTGGGTCCGGTGCAATGTTCAGATGCGTTTCGCTACTTTTTGGGCGGCTGGATGGCCCACGTGCCAGAAATGATGGTGTTTTATGCGCCAACGATTAATTCCTACAAGCGGTATGAAGACGGTTCCTGGGCGCCCACCCGCCTGGCCTGGTGCTACGATAATCGTACGGCCGGTTTTCGCGTGGTGGGCCGGGGCAGCAGCTTGCGCATCGAGTGCCGCATTCCTGGCGCGGACTGCAACCCGTATCTGGCCTATGCGGCCGTTTTAGCCTCGGGATTAGACGGTATTGCCAATAAAATTGAGCCGCCGCCGATTTTTGAAGGGGATGTTTACGCTGCCCAGCATTTGCCCCGAGTGCCGTACACGCTCAAAGAGGCCACAGATTTATTCGCCAACAGCCCCTTTACCCGGCAGGTTTTTGGCGACGAGGTGGTTGATCACTACACCCATTTCTATCGAATGGAGCAGCAGGCGTTTGATACGGCCGTTACCGATTGGGAGCGAAAGCGTTACTTCGAGCGAATCTAAAAAGCTAAGACTGGATGCCTTGAAATGGGGATTTGCTTTTTGAGGACGCAGATTAACGCGGATACACGCAGATGATAAGAAATAGATCAGCGTTATCGGCGTTCTATTATTTTACCTAACGATGAAGTCCATAGTTGAAAGGATGAAACCATGCGATTAAGTGGCAAAGTAGCTATTATCACGGGCGGCAGCAGCGGCATTGGCCGCGCCACCTGCCTATTGTTTGCCCAGGAAGGGGCCAAAGTCGTTATTGTAGACATCAACGACGCAGGCGGGCAGGAAACGTTAGCCGCCATTGAGGAAGCGGGCGGCGACGCCATCTATGTGCACGCGGACCAATCCATAGCCACCGACTGCGAAAAGATGATCAAAACGGCCGAATCCGCCTATGGCAAAATCAACGTTCTCTTCAACAATGCTGGCATTAGCCACGCCAACGACGATGATGCCATCAACACCAGCGAGGATGTGTGGGACTTGACCTTTGCCGTTAATGTGAAAGGCGTCTTTTTGTGCTGTAAATATGGCATCCCAGCATTGCGTCGTGCGGGCGGCGGCTCCATTATCAATACCGCATCCTTTGTGGCCCATTTGGGTGCAGCCACGCCCCAACTGGCTTACACGGCCAGCAAAGGGGCCGTGCTTTCCATGACGCGCGAGCTGGCCACCATTCATGCCCGGGAAAATATTCGCGTCAATGCGCTGTGCCCCGGCCCCTTGCGCACCGAGCTGTTGATGAAGTATCTGGACACGCCAGAAAAGCGTAACCGGCGCCTGGTACACGTGCCTATGGGGCGTTTTGGCGAGGCGGAAGAGATTGCCAAAGCGGCCCTTTACCTTGCCTCGGACGAGTCGTCCTATGTCACCGGCTCCTCCTTTATGGTAGATGGGGGCATTACGGCCGCTTACGTCACGCCAGAGTGATTAGAAATCTCATTTTACGAACGCAGGTCGCCCGCCTGTAAGTCATTTGCCTGATTTAATCAGGGCTATCAAGGCAATCTGCGTTTGATTCTTTTTACAAGTCATTATGTTAACATCGCAATTATCAAAGCTTGAACAGGTACAGCATATTTTTCGGGAGCTGGTGGGGCGAGAAACGGCCGTTACCGTCCGAGCCCCTGGTCGCGTGAATTTATTGGGGGCGCATTTAGATTACAACGAAGGCTGGGTGCTGCCTGGGGCCATCGAACCATCGATTTGGTTGGCCTCTGCACCCACGACGGACAACCGGGTGACGGTACGGGCGCTAAATTTGGGAGAAACGGCCGCATTCCAACTGCCCCACCTGGAACTGTTTGCCTCCAGCGTCGGTGGCAGCTGGATCAACTACCCCATGGGCGTCGCCTGGGCGCTGCAAAAGGCGGGCTATTCGCTGGGGGGCATGGACGTAGTGCTGGTGAGCGACCTGCCGCAGGCCGCCGGGCTCAGCTCCTCGGCGGCGGTCGAGATGGCCTTTTTGCTGGCGTGGGAAGCGCTGTGCGGCTTTGAGCTGGACCATCTCAGCCGGGCACACATTGGCCAAAGGACAGAAAATGAATACGTCGGCGTGGGCTCGGGGATGATGGACCAGTTTGCCTGCGTTGCCAGCCAGGCCGACCATCTCATCCATTTAGACTGCCGCACTTTCAGCCACGAGCTGCTGCCCCTACCAGCGAGTACGGCCGTTGTCCTGGTAGATTCCGGCGTGCGGCGGCGTTTAGCCAACAGCCAGTACAACAATCGTCCGGCAGAGTGCCGCGAGGCAACGGCAATCCTAAAACAACATCTCCCCCACATCAAAACCTTGAGGGACGTGTCTCAAGACGAACTGGAACTCCTGGGTCACCACCTGCCAGAAGTGCTGCGCAAGCGGGCGACGCACGTGGTGAGCGAGTGCGCCCGGGCCAACGAGGGTGCGGCAGCGCTGCGCCAGGGAGACGTGGCTACTTTTGGCCGCCTCATGCGCCAATCCCACCTCAGCTCGCGCGATAATTACGAAAA
>JBHIWP010000161.1:0-12353 GCA_041987425.1 Promineifilaceae bacterium (SeqCode)
GCAGATGTTTAGCCTGACGCGACCTCGCGGCTTACTTCTGGACGCAGCAGAAGAGTTTGATCTGCTATTGGGCAAAGAATAAAACCTAAGGCTGCTCTTTTTTCCTGCCAAAATACCACAGTAAAAGCAAAACGGCCGCAGCCAGCAAAGCCACGCCCGCCACTTTCTTCTCAGTTTGGCGAGGCGCTTCCCGAGGCTCCGTGCGGGCAATCCAGTCGAACGTTTCCAGCAGGCCAGTTTGCAACGGCCGTGTGGTCCAGCCCAGCTCCGCCCGCGCCTTATCTGACCGTGCCATGTAGCTTGCCCCCAGGCTGGCGACGGCTTCTTCAGAAAAGAGACTGGGCAATGGCACCACGCTTTCTACCGCCCCAACCAGTGGCGCCAGCTTGCGCAACGGCCGTCCTTCAATGCGCAGCGAAGGCGGCTTGCGGCCGATCAAATGCGCCCAAAAGTCAACCATCTCATTCAGCGGAATAGCAGGGCCGGTAAGAATGTAACTTTCTCCCGCTTTGCCCTTTTCCGCCGCCAGCAGATGCCCATCAGCAATATCGCCTACGTGCGCATAGGTTACGGTCAAATCGGAGCCCGGCAAAACGGGCAACCCCCGATAAAACATGCGCATCAGTTGGGCAATAAAGCTGTTATCGCCCGGACCATACACGCCGCCCGGCATAACAATCACGATTGGTGCACCTTTCTCTATAAGTGGCAAAGCCACTTTGTAGTGAGCCAGCCATTTGGTGCGATCATATTCCGTCAGGAAGGGGCCTTCTTTGTAGTAACTCTCATCCACCAGCTGCCCTTGCGTATCGCCAAAGACGGCCACAGTGCTGGTGTAAACGATCTTTGGTATGCCTAGCTCATGCGCCAGGCGCAAAACGCGGCGCGTGCCGCCAACGTTTATCGCTTCGGCGTTCATCCAGTCTGCCGCGCCCAGCTTGTACCAGGCGGCAATGTGGAAAACCACATCGCACCCTTCCATGCCCGGACGCAGGGAGGTAGCATCGGTGATGTCTCCCATAAAAACGGTAGCGCCTAGCTGGCGAAGCAGGCTGGCACTCTCTGCCGAGCGCGCCAGGGCATGAACCGTGTCGCCGCGCGCCACCAGCTTTTGCACGACGTGTTGGCCAATAAAGCCAGAGCCACCTGTTACAAATGCTTTCATAAAATTTTATCCTTACCAATGATTGCCTTTACATTATACTTGACGCACCTGAAAATGGCAGTTGGCAAACGGCCGTTCCCTTGCACTCAGGGCAGGCACTGCTATAATTTCCATCCCTAAATCGGGCGCGTAGCTCAGTTGGTTAGAGCGTTCGGTTCACATCCGAGAGGTCGTTGGTTCGAGTCCAATCGCGCCCACTTTTTTGGCCCTTTTTTACGCGCAAAGGGCTATTTTTTTGCCATTATACAGCCAAATGCCAGCCTGCACACACGCCCGCAATGAAGCAAGAAGTTAGTTTAGACGTAGTTCAAACCGTTGAAGCTTGTGTGTTACGCCCCATCTTTGCACTAGCCTAGAGTAAGCGGCAGCGTTTGCAGCTACGCCGCCCCCCCCAGAGGTGGCCGGACTAGACAACCCGTTATTCGCTCCTCCTTTACGCTGCGGGTAGTTTGACTTTGCAGCTTCGCATGTGGCGAGTAAGTAGTTTTAGATGAGACTTGCAACACCCCCCTTTTTTTGGAGAAGTGCATACAACAAGACTTACTTTTTGCTGTTTTACTTTTGTTGGGATGTAAACAAAAACTTACCCTGCCCCTCGAATGCTGCGCATTCTTAGGGAAGGGCAAGTTTGACTATTAATTTTGTGGTTTTGATTATTTCTTAATTTGTTGGAGTAGGTTCAAGAGATTGGCGAGGTCGGGATGGTTAGCCAGTTGCGAAAGCAGTTCTGTCAGTTCACTGGTTGCTGGCTGGTTACTTACTCCGAGATTGGAGATTTGTTCTTTAATTGCTTCTTGTGAAAGCTTTGCATAAATCCCGTCAGTTATGCTTATGTTAGCGTGCATCAAGTTCATGCTAACAGCTTTAAACTCTTGGATGTCCTGCGACTGTTTAAGCCCATAGACGGCATGTCCGTGCCGGAATTTGTGGGGAGAGTAATCAGGAAGGCCAGAAGCAGCCAGCCAGTTTTTAAGGTCTTTTCTCACCCTTGAATGACGATGTTTGCCGACTGGCTGAAATTCGGGAATGATTTCACCCGTTTTGCTATCCAAATGAGCGAACCAATACGCGTTTGGCGGTAAGATTGACCGTACTTTCCTATCCCATTCCTGAACTACTTCAAGCAAATCAGGTATGTTTAATAGATAGGTAGTAGCAGACTTACGGTTCTTTGTTTTTACGCCCAGGCTAGGCCATTGTTTGATGGTTCTATCTTGAAGGTCGATTGCCTTAATTGGCAAGGTGGAAAAAGCCCCGACACGGATACCGGAGAGGAACATAAACACCGCAGCCGCTTTTACTCTTAGTTCCCATAGTGTATAGGTTGGAGCCGCCGCGATTTGTCGGATTTCTTCCAGCGTGACCGCTTCATGTTGTTTGCTTTCCGACTGTGGCCCTCGTGGAGCCTTGAGCGTATCCAGCCACAGCGCCAAGCTGTTTTTATAGCCGCTCTCATGGATGACAAGCCACTGTCCGAACTGCTGCGCGGCCAGGATAATTTTTTTCGTGTAAGCTGGTGAAAGATGTTCACCCGGTTTATCTTTGCGGGCAGTTTGCAGGTAATCGGGGAGCGTTGGCCGGATGGACATAGCATTACGAATCGGCCGTTCGTCGGCCCATTCCAGGATATGCCGGAGCCGGGTATCATCGGCTTCAAGCGTCCGTTCGTTAAGTTGGCCCACTTCTTGACGATACTTAAGATATGCTTTTACTAGCTTCCAATTCCCCCGATTAATCATTGCTTACCGTCGCTTCATTGTGAGTATCTTTGGTACTTTACGCCCGCAGATTGGGCACCGCGAAATGAGGTACGTTAGCCCCTCTTTGCTCTTTTCTTTTGGGTTGACCATTTCCACAGGCTTTTTACAGGAAACGCAATACGCTTCATTTTTTGTCAGTTTTATTCGCCTGTAGGTTTCTTCATACCAGTCACGGAATTCAGTTCCCACAATCCAATAATGCCGCCTTGAATCCCGCTCATGTGGGCAGCCTAGCGGCAAATAAACGAAATAGAATTGACGCTTGTTGATGCCTAATTCCTCGGCCAGTTCTCTTGGCGTGTATTTCATGTGCAGCAACTTGCGCAGCTTGTGACGTTGTTTGCCGTTTAGCTTGCCTTGCACGATTGTCTAATCCCGTTCTATGGTGATGTTTTCAAAGCGAACTGTGTAATGACGAAAACCGTTTAAATCACAGTCTTTATCTGAGAGTTGCTTGATAATGAAATCGCGCAGCAGGAAGAAATACAGGTTTGTTAGCGCGTGAAGATTAGATTCTTCAATGATGAACATGCCCGTCATACCTGCTTGTTTGTGGGTTTTGCCCGTTTTGTCTTTTGCTAAAATTGTGTACTCGGTTTGAATGCTTGCCATAATGAACCCCCGTAGTTTTGCCCTATTGGGCTGTTTTGTTTCTTTAATAAATCTTCTAATACACATTGAACGCGCCAGCCGTACTCATGGTCGTTGAGAAGTGTTTCTACAGCTGGCGTTACACTGGTAATAAACCAGCGGAAACGCGAGTTTGAATCAGCAGCCGAACGAGGAATAGATACCTGCTTGCCATCCTGAAACGCCGCGAGAACGTCGCCAATTTTTAGCCATGCTTCAACTTCAACAGGCGGTATTCGCTCCCATTCCCCGCGAAGTATCGCCGCCAAGTTGCGCCCATCGGCAATGCAATCCAAATAAACAAGGTTGGCCCGCTCACCTTTGAATTCCACTTCAAACCGCAGATATAGATTCCCTTCCAAATCTTCTTTGACGTACACGCGAGAAAATCTATCTGTGGTTCTTGAGCCGATATAAACGGTATCTAAACCGTGTTCTGATGGCCCTTCGATTAAGGTAGTTTTGCGCTTATGGAGCCGTGAGCCTTGCGCCGTGGACCAATCGACAGATTCCAGCAAATCTTTGAACTCCCGCGCCCGGTATTTGTATTCTGGTAGGAGCGGAATAGTCACTTGTAAGTCTATACGGGTGCTTTTGATAGCTAGCCCGGCAGGCGCTTCGGCCACCATAACAGAATGTGCCTCAGAGCCGGAAACGTCTAGAATTCCGTGAATCTTGCCATTTTGGTTGGCTACCCCTGCGAATAGTTGCCCTGCCCTAGCACCCTTATATTGTTTCCAGGTTGCTTCTAAGGCAGGTTCTTTACGCCGTAGAACGACCTGATGAAATTGCCCTATGGCTTTTCCATCGAAGGAAGAAAGACGTAAATAATCAACTGCTGGAACATCAACTAACATCAAATGACCTTAAAATTGACCCTTAATTTATAGTTGTACCCCCGTATTACATAGCGGGGGTTGTGGGAGTAATGCTCTTTACTCTTTTTTGCTTAGGGCTTGTAACGCAAGCGTTTTACAAGCCCCAATGATGATGACATATTAGGAAATTCATTTTTAAATGTTTATTCAGTTTTTACTCAGTTTACTTATTGCGGATAGCCTTATACGGATGTATGATAAGGTGACAATCAAATAGGCTCGTTTATCAGATTTACGTATTTATTCTATACGCTAAACGTATTGAAGTCAAGCGTTTTTAGGAACCTCGCCATGCTTCAAAAACTAATCGACAAGGCTTTTGGCACACAATATGAAGCCGGAGAACTCCCCAATAAATTTACTAAGGCTGTGGGGCAGCTGATTCGGAATGCACGAAATGAAGCGAACATGAGCCAGGCAGAACTAGCCAAGCTCATTTACAGAAGGCAAGCGGCCGTTTCCGACATGGAAAACGGTAAGATGGAGCCAACCGCATCAACCTTGCTTTTAATGTCTTATGCCCTTAACAAACCTGTTGGTTACTTTTTCCCAAGAGAGCAAGGAATGGTTGAAGTTTATGAAGAAGATTTAACAGCTATAGAGCAAGAACTAATCTTTCACTCTAGACGAATTGTGAATTTCGCGGACGAGGCAGAGTTAATGAAGGTTATTGCCCAGGTAAAAGTATTAGCAGACTTTGTAGAAAACAAGGCCATTGGAGAATTCCAGAAGCAAGGCCTTGCTGAAGAATAACGATAGCCAGCAAGCGGAACCACCCCACGGGCTACCCGGTTCCTTTGCTGACTATGCTAACCTTAAACAAAGTAGGTGTTAAAGGTGTTTTATGATTTTTGAGAGAACGGTAGCTGATTTCTTCGCAGGCATTGGCTTAGTTACATTAGGCTTCCAACGGCAAGGTTGGGAAACCGTCTATGCTGTTGACTATAGTCCTGAAAAGAAAGAGATTTACCAAGCTAACTTTAATAGTAAGCATTACCAGCTTGAAGACGTTAAGAACATTAAAGGCAATGACATACCAAAAGTTACACTGGCCCATGCCTCTTTTCCTTGCACCGATTTGTCAATAGCTGGTTCACGCCTAGGAATACAATCCGGTGAATCTTCTGCATTTTGGGAGTTTGCCCGTATCCTTGAAGAGATGCAAGAAAGTGCGTCTACTGAATTACCTCCTCTCGTGCAGATTGAAAACGTAGAAGGTTTGCTTACTTCAAATGAAGGGAAAGACCTTGCAGCAATCTTAGACTTTCTAAACACACTTAATTATAGTGTCGATATGCTTCTTGTTGATGCAGCAAATTTCGTTCCTCAAAGCCGTTCCCGATTATTCATTATCGGCGCACATAAATCATTCTTTAGTAACTCAAATCAAAGTAGCGATTTATCCAATATAAGCGATGCGCGTCCCCAAAAAGTGTTAGACTATATTAGAGACCATCCACAATTTGAGTGGAGGCTGCAAGAAATCCCCAATTTACCAAATCGCTCTAGTAGTTTAAGTGATATAGTCGAAGTAACTAGTGAGTGGTGGGTACGAGAACGTTCTGATTATTTATTTAGTCAAATGTTTGAAAGACACAAGAATATCGTTCGCCAGATGATGGCAAACGAATATTGGTCATATGGCACTGTTTTCCGAAGGATGCGTAAGCGTAACGGGAAAAAACAATCAACCGCCGAATTAAGATATGATGGAATTGCGGGATGCTTGAGAACGCCAAAGGGGGGAAGTGCAAAGCAAATCTTAATACGAGCTGGCTTCGGGAGGTATGATGCGCGATTAATCAACGCACAAGAGAGTGCAAAACTAATGGGCGCTGAAGACCTAGTACTTCCTGAAAATGTTTCGCTAAACAATGCTCTGTTTGGTTTTGGAGATGCTGTTTGTGTTCCAGTTGTAGAGTGGTTGGTGGTCAATTATTTTGAACCAGTTCTAAAACAACTTGAAAAGGATTTTGAGCCTGAAAAACTACTCATTTGACCTATCGAAGTCCATCTTATACTTCACAAAGAAATCTTCTGTATATTGTTTAAGTCGTTCAAAATGAGCTCTCAAGGTTCTTCGCTGGTCAGAATTATTTTTTACTTCGAGTATATGTGCGAATAGGTTCGTGAATTGAGCCGCTTGCCGAGGTAGACGCAATGTAGGGTCTAGGCGTCGTTCTATTTCTTCTGGAGGTAGTATTCTTACAACTTGCATTTCTGGAATGTGGACATCCTCATTAATGAGGCTACGTATTGACCCATTCATTAATGGCTTTTGTGAATGAAACTTGTTTAATAGCCAGCATTCTACAGTAGCAATTTCCAAAGAAGTAGCACCTGGGAGAGGCCAGGCCCAAACATATCCAATTTCCCATACATCCAACTGACGGTTTGCAATCACGTCGCTTCTAGCGCTTGTTAGATGTCTTCGAACACGCCTGCGAATACCATCTTTAGATTGACCCACGTAAATCGGATCCTGGTCTAAATCACATAAAGCATAAACACCTATTTCATTAGTCAGTTGTCTAAGTTGGTTATTGCGATATTTCTGTAAATTCATAGGGAGGGAAATTTACCTAAGCATTAAACAGCAATAGACATTAGCGAACTCTCACCATATATCCACACTTAAATTAAACCACACTTTGGATATGGTGCCTAACAAGAGCAAAACTTTTGTCCGAGAGGTCGTTGGTTCGAGTCCAATCGCGCCCACAGAGGTAAGTTTAAAAGACCCAATCGGGTCTTTTTTCATTCCGATTTACCGCCACCCAAGGCCCGGTTTTGCCCGCCCTTTAGCCCAAGAACGCGGGACACTGGCAACACAAACATAACGCCATTATGCGGCCCTTCCATATTGCCTATGATGGCTTCTGTAGCGTTAATGACGCTTTCTACCATCTCTTCGGTCTCGACTACGGTGAACAGGGTACGATGACGCTCCTCACGGCTTTGCAGCAGGCGGCTCAGGCTGGGCATCAGAGGAATGTCGTCCCGAATGCTCAGCTTTTTCACGCGGCCCAGGCCGGTACTCTCTAAAATGGTGACGCCGCCGACCCCCTGGGCTTCCCACGCTTCCAGAACGGAGCTGCATTGATTAATGTCATCCAGAATTAATAAAATCATGTGATACATACTCACCTCGTTTCGTTATGTGCCTGAAGCAGTAGATTTTGTGCTATTCGGCAATTGGCAAACGGTCTTTGAACACAGTTCATCAAAAAAATTCGCCAATTGCCCGAGTAATCGGCCCAAACGCCCACCGTTTTCCGGAGAAACTTTTTGCCGATTACACAACGGCCGTTTCCCTGTTGGCAAAGGCTGCACGCAGCATTGGCGGCGTTACCAGGGTGGCAATAATGACCATGAAGACGGCAATAGCAAAGTTTTCGCCAGAGATTAGCTGCTGCACCAGGGCAAAAGACGCTACGATAAGGCCAACTTCACCCCGGGAAACCATGCCAATGCCTAGCTGAAACGCCTCCATGTTACCAAAGCCAGCCATCTTAGCACCCAGGCCGCTGCCCACAATCTTGCTGATTATTGCAATTATTGTGAGAACGGCCGCAAACCACCAGGCGCTGCCGCTCACGGCCCCTAAATCGACCGCCAGCCCAATGTTGACAAAGAAAATGGGTACGAAAAATGCGTAAGCAATGGCGGCAATACCTTCCTCGATTTGTTCCTTAAACGGCGTACGCCCCATAAATAGCCCGGCCAGAAATGCGCCCGTAATGGCCGCCACACCGCCAAGAACCTCGGCTGCATAGCTGTAAAGCAAACATATGACCAGCACAAAGGCCAGCATTCCTTTGCTAATTGGCAATCTGTTCACTTTTCCGGCAAGCCAGGGCAAGGCCCAAAGGCCAAGCGCAGAGGCGACGCCAATATAGAGAACCATTTGCACAACGGTGAATAAAATGCCGCTAACGCCCCCGGCGCTCTCACCCACCAGCACAAAGGCAATGGAGAGTATGAGAATAACCAGGATGTCGTCGAAAACGGCCGCTCCCAACAGAGCCAGACCCACCCTGCTGCGCAGCACGTTTAGCTCCATCAACGTTTGCGCCGAAATGCTAACGCTGGTTGCGGCGAGCGTCAGCCCTATAAACAGCGCCTCTATGCTGCTGGTGCCAAATAAAACGGCCGCGCCATACCCAAGCCCCAGCGGCAGCAAAACCCCCAACACGCCCGCAAACGCGGATACCTTGCCCGCATTGATCAGATCAGGCAGGTGCAGCTCCAGCCCAGCCAGCAGCATCAGCAAAATGACGCCCAGCTCGGCCATGATTTTAATGAGCTCGGCAAGCTCCTCGCCGTGATGAAAGACAAAAGTCCACGAATGCAGCATGTCTAGCGCCGTTGGCCCCAGCAGCAGGCCAGCCAGCAGCTCACCCAGCACAGAAGGCTGGTTAAAGCGCGTGCTGATGTAGCCACCTAACTTTGCCGCCACAATGATTACAACAATCGCCAGAATAAATTCTAAAAATTCACTATCCATCGAAATTCCCTATCGCATATCCTTTACATAATGGCCTAAATGGTTTGCCAGCGTCAAAATTTGTTTCTAATTTCCTTCAGCCAGGCGTGTCACAACCTTAATATTAACCTGATTTCCTTCCCGCTTCAGGCAAATCGTATCACCATTATTTATATTTTTAATAATGTCATCATCAAACTGGTAGGCATAAGGCATATTTTCTAAAGAGCAGGCAGGCGCACTTTGCTGGTCAATCTCTGTATTGACGATAGCCAGCGGTGCCTTGCCGCGATAAAAAAGCTCCAGCAAAACATACGGTGCTACGGTGGAGCCACTGCCCTTGGGGAAAATAGCAATTTTGCCCGCCATGCTTTGCCCGTCGGCCGGATGTCCAGGTTCCTCCACAACGCCCGTTTCCCGGTTTACAAATCCTAGCAGCGTAATGGGCGTGTCGGTCACAAACGCTTCGGCCGTAATGGTGAAGTCGGTTTGCGAGGGCAGACCCCGGCCGCTGGCGGTAAAAGGCCCAGCAGCGCGACGTCCAGGTGATGAAGCGGCAGGATGCCCGGGTGAAGAGGTAACGGGATGCTCTTGGTTTGCAGTCTCCAACCCCTGCTCTCCAGTCTCCACTTCCCCCAAAGCCACGGCCACGCAGTCCGCTAGCCGCATGACAGACGTAGGAATTCCATTCAGGCCAGACTTTATGTAATGTTCCGCCTTCATGGAATTGGTCAGCACGTGCTGCACCCAACTGGGGTCGTAGGGAACCACTTCGGGACAGGTATTTTCCAGCAGCAAAGCGCCACTTTGGGTAATGTATTCTGCCAGGCCTATTTTCTCGGCAATAGCCTTATTGGCGCCAGAAGTAAAAACCCATAGCGGAGGCGCATCCGAATGTAGCTGCTTGCCCTTGAGCAGTTCGGCCGTGGCCCGCAGCTCGCCAATAGAAGCCTGGGGGCAGCCAATGGTGATGAGCGAAACGGCCGTATTCGGGGACAGCTCCTCATACCGACTGTGCAGCTCCGCCTGCCCAAACTTCAGCCGGGCCTGAAACGCTGCCGGGGGCCGCTCGCCCTGCCCGTCAATATAAAGCAGTGGACAGCCATAATTTGCCGCAGCGGCCGTAAGCGCCTTCTTTTGCTCGTGGCTCAATTCCGCAGGCAGCCCCTTAATGGCCGGAATTGGACCATTGGGCATCTGCCACTCTGGCTGGCGCTGCTTGCCAATCCAGTCGCCCAAAATAGAGAAGTCTGTCGGGTCAGCCAACGGTGTGGTAACCACCACTGCCAGGTTAGGACGCCGATTCTCCTCAAGCATCAGGCCATATTTCGGCGTGTAGCCCGTCAGCGCCGCCGCCAGGGCAGAAAGCCCAGACTCCCGGTTGGTGACAAGCCCGGTGTATGAATTGCCAAAACAGATGGCGTTCGACTCCGCCCAGGCCGCCTCACCGCTGGTAACCACGCCTTCCCACTCGTAGGGGATACAGGATTGCGTGGGCTGCACGCCAAGCTGCGAGTACCGGGCCACAATTTCGGCATTGTGCTCCTTAAAGTTTGGCGCCACAATGCGCATCGCTTCGAACTGTGCCTCATCGCAGCCCGCGGAATTAAGCGTCGTGGGCACCGCTACCTTGGCCTGCGGATCTTCCGCCAACCGCGCCAGAAATTGCCGCAGCCCCAGCCCGCCCGTCAGCGGAGAAACGCCGGAAAGGTGCGCGCTGGTGATCGGGGTTAGCTCCTCAGCGCCTGCCGCAGCAGCCATATCCAGCAGAAGCCGCATCGCCATTTGGCGGGCCACACCCTGCCTGCCGCTGAGCATTGAATCTTGTTCTTTGTTCAATTTAATTTGCGTCATATGTAAAAACTAACTACCTACTCTTTTGCTTCCTTGGGCGTGGTGGGCCGGTAACCGGTGTCACGCTGCAACTTGCTATGATGGGCCACAACAGTCGTTGCTTCCTGCGGATCCGGCGGCGGTTTGCGCTCTTCAAAATGGAGATATTCGCGCTGAGTGGGGTAAGCAAAGTCGATGTCCCAATGATGCTTAAAGGCGCGCAAAATTGCTTCCCAAATATCCTGTTCACTGCCGCGCCGCTTGCGAGGGTCTATCATATAGCGCAAGGTAAGGACCACGCCGCTGTCGGCCACGCTAGTGTACACCGTAGGAGAAACATTGGAGTAGCTGATGACAAAGCGCTGCCCGGAGCTGCGTCCGCGCCGCACGGCGTCCGCCACATCTGGGGCCAGATCGTTAATTATGTTAACCAGAATTGCCTTGGCTTTTTCCCAGTCGCTTTCGAAGGTGATCATGACGGGGATTTCGTTCCAGATGAAGGGAAATCCCTGGTGCATATTGGTGAGCACTTCGGAGAAAACCTTTCCATTGGGAATATGAATGATGCGCCCGGTGCTTTGCTCGGCGTTAATGCGGCGGCCGATTTCTAGCATGCTGAACGAAAATAGCCGAATGTCAATCACATCCCCAAGCTGGCCTTCAATCTCGATGCGGTCACCCACTACAAACGGCCGTCGCCAAACAATAAATACCCATCCGGCCAAAGCCACAATCAAATCTTGCAGCGCAATGGCAATACCGGCCGATAGCAGCCCCAAATAGGTAACCAGGGTGCCGATCCCTTCCAACCATAGCCGCCCTACCAGCAAAATGCCCAGCACAACAGAAGCGTACTCAACCGTTTTGCGCCAGTTGTACAGCAGGCGCGGACTGTCTGCCAACCGCCTGTGGATAATGCGCAGCACAAACCAGCGCGCCAGCCACAGCATAACAATGACAAGGACAGAGACGAGCAGATTACGCTGAAAATTGTTGGTTAGATCAATGTTCAAGCTCGAAAACAATTCATCTAGCGACTGGCTAATTTGTTCAATCATGGAAGTATGGTTTCGCGCCCCTCACTAATATAATCTGGACGGATGATTTCGACGGAAACGGCCGTTTCTTTTCGTATCGTCTCCGCGAACCGCTCAATTGCATCATCACCAAACACGTTGGCCGTCGTCCCCCTCGGTGCCCCCAGCACCAAAAGATCAGCCTCCACCTCTTTCATGAAGCGGATAATTTCCTGGCGCACGTTGCCCCGACGAATTTTAACCTCCGTGCTCAAATAGGCTGTATCTGCCCGCTTTTGGGCAATGCGCAGCAGCGTTTCGCCCATCCAGGTTAGCTCCGCTAAAACGGCCGTTTTCAGGCTCGCCTCAATTTCATCTTCCAGGCTGTCAGGATCAACCACATATAAAAACAGCAGAGGCTTTTGTGTTAATTGGGCCTTTTCAATGGCCGCCATCTGTGCCGCACGACTGCCCTCGCCCCCGCGCGTGGCGCATACAATGCTACCCATGCTCCACCTCCTGTTGGTCATTGTTCAACCCGCGATTCCTATGGATAATTTCTAGCGCCGCCACGCGGTTATTCAG
>JBHIWP010000162.1:0-12329 GCA_041987425.1 Promineifilaceae bacterium (SeqCode)
CCGGAGTTCCGCATTTTGCACGGTACAGAGATGGAAATCAGGGCCGATGGCTCGCTGGATTTTGAGGATGACGTTTTGGCCCGGCTGGACTTCGTCATTGCCAGCCTGCACGTGAGCCTGAATCAGCCGCGCGAGCAGGTGATGGCGCGCATTATGGCGGCGCTGGAAAATCCGCATGTGGACATGATCGGGCACCCAACCGGCCGTCTGCTGCCAGACCGGCCGGGGACGGATTTGGATATGGAGCTGGTGCTGCAAACGGCCGTTTCCACCCGCACCATCATAGAAATCAATGCCAATCCCCACCGGCTGGACCTGCGCGACAGCCACGTGCGCCGCGCCGTGGAGCTAGGCGTTACCCTGGCTATCAACACCGATGCCCACCACGTGGATCACTTTGACCTGCTGCACTACGGCGTGGCGACGGCACAGCGCGGCTGGGCCACGGCCGACCGAATCGTCAACACCTGGCCGCTGGACAGGCTGCTGGCGTTTGTGGCCGGAGAGTAAGAGGGCTGTAATTGGGTAATTTGGCAATTGAGTAAAGTATTAACATAATCAATTACCCAATTACCCAAGTACCCAGTAACTCAATTACAAAATAAAGAAAGGTACTTGTAGAGCAGGATATATTTATGGACGTAGGAACAACGGCCGTAATTCGACAGGCGCTTATTGGGTTGGATGAAGAAACTCTCAAGCTGCTGCGCAAGGTTGCCAAACGAGTCGACTATCCGCCTAACACGACGCTGTGCCATCAAGGGAAAATAGAGCATGTCTTCTATGTGGTGGTCAGTGGTAATGTGGCGGTTATTCGCCTGCTGGAAGATGGCAGGGAACGTATTCTCAATATGGTGGGCAAGAATGGCTACTTTGGCGAGATGGGTCTCATCGACGACTCGCCGCGCGCCGCGAACTGCGTGACCATTACGCCCACCACCGTGCTGGAAGTGACGGAAGAAGCGTTTGACAACTTTGTCGAGAACAGCCCCTCTTTGGCAAATGTGCTGCTTCAGCGCATTCTGTCCAATGCCCGCAATCTGGATCGGATTTATATTGAGGATTTGCAGGCCAAAAATGAAGCGCTGGAAAAAGCCTATACTGATTTGAAAGCGGCGCAGGCAAGGCTAGTAAAACAAGAGCGGCTGGAGCGCGAACTGGAGCTGGCAGCGCAGGTACAGCGCAATCTGCTGCAGCAAGAGCTGCCCCAATTCTCTGACTACGAGTTTGCCGCATACCTGGAACCGGCGCGCCAGGTGGGGGGCGATTTTTATGATGTGTTGCAGATTGATGAGGAGAATGTGGGCGTGCTTATTGCTGACGTGGCCGATAAAGGCTTCCACGCGGCTCTGTTCATGGCCGTCACCCGCACCCTCTTTTTGCGTGAGGGGCAGCATTCGCTTTCTCCGGCGGCGGTGGCCCTGGCGGTACACAAGGGCATGTTTGATATTGCCAACAACGACGAGGTCTTTTTGACGGCCTTTTATGGCGTGCTGCACCGGCCCAGCGGCCGTTTAACCTACATTCGTGCCGCCCATGAACGGCCGTTGCTCCTGCGCCCTGGTCGTGAAGTAATGCCCTTGCCCGGCGGCAACCGCTTCCTGGGGATGATGCCCGACCTGACCCTGACTGAAGAAACGATCATGCTGGAACCGGGCGACAGGCTGGTCATGTTCAGCGATGGCGTGCCAGATGCCGTTAACGAAGCAGAGCAAGGCTATTCTAACCAGAGGCTGGCTGCCGCTGCCGCTGCCTGTGAGCACAAAACCGCAGCCCAGATTGTAGACCACATCGTTAAAGATGTGGCCCAGTGGCAGGGCAAAGCCGATCCGTTTGATGATTTAACTTTATTGGTTTTAGAAGCAAAATAAAATAATCTGTAATTGAGTAATTTAGTAACTGAGTAATTATGCTCAACTACCCAATTACCCAATTTCCCAATTACCCAATGGCGAGATACCAAATTCCTGAAGATCCCCGAGACTCCAAGCGAAAAGATTCATCTGCAAAACGGCCGCGCCGCCTGCGACAAGACAGCCAGGAGCCAATCCCCTGGCGCTGGCTGGGCCTGGGTGTGTTGGTTACCATTGTCAGCATCGCCATTGCCCTGGCGCTGGTAAACGCTTTGCTGGAGCGCCCTTCCTTGGAGGCAGCGCCCGTCGAGCCAACGCTAATCATTCTGACAGCGCCCCCCAGCCCGCCGCCTTCGCCCACGTCGCCCCTGCCCACGCCCAGCGCCATTCCCACCTTCACGCCGATCCCCACGCCGGATACGGCCGTTGCCCCCCCAGAAGTCACCGTCGGCTATTACGCCTTGGTGGCCAACACGGACGGCTTCGGCATTAATCTGCGCGGCGGCCCCAGCACCAGCAACGCCCAAATCCAGGTGGTGGACGAAGGCACGCTGGTATTGGTCATTGGCGGGCCGGAGGTGGATGAGGCCAACGACCGGCTCTGGTGGCAGCTCCAGCTAGACGACGGCACGGAAGGCTGGGCGGTTGGGGACTTTTTGGTTCCAGCGGCCGGACCGTAGTTAATTGTGAATTTTGAATAGGGAATGGTGAATTGTGATTGGGGTGACCTTGGTGTTAGTTTGCGCAATTTGTGGTTAAGGGTGGGGGAACGGCCTTACACCTAAGTTTGTCATGATTTTGTGCTGGCCAAAAACCCAAATAGTGGGGGATTACTTTTCAAGTAATGAACGAAGTCGAGTGACTTCGTCTAAAAGACGGAGTATATCTTGTCGGGCATTGGCTATGAAATCTTGATCAGCAATAGTTGCACCAATGAGTTCCAAATCTTCTGAGCGATTATCTCCAACTCCACGCATAATAAAGTTTGAACCGCTTGTGTGATCGCGTCCTTCGACAAATGATCTCCAGGGACCTTGTGTTGCTTTAAGGCACCGTTCTTTAATTTCTTTAAGTTCCTGTTCGGTTAAATATTCTGTACTCATTTCGAAAAATCCCCTGTCATTCATTGCGTTGATCTAAAAACGCCTTTAGTGCAATTTGCACCGTTTGAAACTGAATATCCACCGTTTCCTGAATATCAATCCCGTAACCGCCAGCCATGGTGACGGCAACCGGTAAGTTTGCCTGCCTGCACTTTTCCAGCACCAGGCGATCACGCGCCCCAATACCGGCTTTGCTTAAGGCCAGCCGCCCCAGCCGGTCCCGCTCATAAACGTCAGCGCCAGCCAGATAGACCACCAGATCGGCCTGGGCGGCTGCCAGCGCTTGCTTCAGTCCGGCGTGCAGCGCGGCCAGGTAAGCGTCGTCGCCCGTCTTGTCTGGCAGGCCGATGTCCAGGTCGCTGGGAATCTTGCGGTAGGGGAAGTTTTTTTCGGCATGAATGGAGAAGGTGAATATTGAATCGTCATTGCTGGCGATTTCGGCCGTGCCGTTGCCTTGATGGACGTCGCAGTCGACAACCAGCGCCCGGTGAATGCGCCCCTCGGCTTGCATCACCCGCAGCGCCACCATCACATCGTTAAACAGGCAAAAGCCTTGCCCCTCGTCGCGGCAGGCGTGGTGGGTGCCGCCTCCCAACGAAACGGCAATGCCTTCCTGAAGCGCAAACCCGCAGATGGCTATTGTCGCGCCTACCGAATAGCGGACCCGCTCCACCAGTTCCGGCGACCAGGGCAGGCCGATGCGGCGAATTTCGTCGGGGGAAAGACGGCCGTTCACAACCCGCTCCACATATTCGGCCGTGTGGGCCAGACGCAAATGAGACACGGTGGCTGGTGTAGGCGTGTGCAGCCTGACGCCGGACAGCCCACCATTGCTCGTTATGCGCTGCCGCAGCAAGCCATACTTTTCAACCGGAAAACGGTGTGTCGGCGGGAGGGGGAAGGTGGCGTGGTCATAGGTGAATATCTGCATCTTGAGAATAAAATGTTAGCACAGGCATGACCAAACGCATAGGACAAAGTCGCTGTTGACCCAATGGCAATGTACCCCATACGCTATTTATATGAAATGTACGGCCGTATGTAATCGGCAATAGATTTTCGCAGAGAAATTTAGGAGCGATTGTGCCGATTACCTGGGTAAAAGTGGGCACGTGAGGCCATCTTAATTTCAAGAGCCTTCCCGCTGGTACCAAATTTGGGAACAAACATGATGACTACAAAAGAACAATTGCTCAAAGCCCGCGCCTTCATTCTAGCGGAACGTTTCCAGGAAGCGCGAGATATTCTTTATCAAGTTGATGATCCCATCGCCGATAAGTGGCTGGCCAAGCTGAATGAAATTGATCCCCCAGGCATGCCCGAAGATCCCTTTGACTCATTGCCAGCGACAGCAGCGCCTGAAGCGCCAGAGCTGATGCGGAAAACACCCCCGGTACCGGAGCCCGTCACCCTTCCCTCACAGCCACAAACAACGAGTAATTATCAAAAGCGGCTAAACAAAAATGACAAGATAGTTCCCATGCCGCTGGCAATTGCCATCCTTGCCGGTGTTATGGCACTTTGCCTGTGCGCAAGCGTTGGTTTCCTGGCATTCTCCCAGGCTTCCCAATCCCTGGAGCCTCTCCTGGCAGAGGCCGAACAGACCCTTGATCTTGGGTCTGACTTTGGCAGCTCGATTCAATATGGCGACGCTGTCAATGGCTATTTGTCAGACGCCATACCGCTTAGAAATTACCGTTTTTCTGCTAACGAAGGCGACAGGATTGTTGCCACCATGCGCAGCGCCGATTTTGATCCGCTTTTGGAACTGTATGATGCAGACGGTAACTTTATGACCGAGGACGATGACAGCGGCGGCGGCCTGGATGCGCAAATTATTTACACCATTCCCAGAAGCGGCGAATATATCATCACCGCCACCGAGTGGTGGAGCGAAATTGGCATTATTGGGGGCGAATACTTGCTTACCCTGCAGCGACAATAAGTTACGAATTACATAATACCTGCAATTTTTGTACCGCTGACGCTGCCTTCGCATGCTGGCGCTGGTCACCAGTCACGCTTTTCCGCAAAAACTCCCATTAATTTTCATCCCCTGTCACAAAACGGCCGTCTCCCCCGTCTACAGTAACAAAGGCAGATGTTTGAATCCGTCTGTCACTGTGAAGTAATTGGGTAATTGCGCAATTTAGTAGCTAATACGGTTAATTGCCCAGTTGCTCAATTACACAATTACCAAACGCTAGACGCAAGGAGTAGACGCATGTTAAATACGCACAAACCACACGACGTAATCATCATTGGTGGCGGATTGGCCGGGCTAACAGCGGCCGTTTACCTGGCCCGCGCCGGGTGGCAAGTCACCGTTTTAGAAAAATCCAGCCACTTGGGCGGGCGTGCCACCACCCAAACGCGCCACGGATTCCACTTTAACCTGGGGCCGCACGCGCTGAACGGCAACGGCGAGGCGCTTAAAGTCCTGGCTGAACTGAACGTACCCTTCACCAGCGGCAGTCCCAACGTGCCGGGGACGCTGCTGGACAAAGCCGGGCAGCTTTACCCGCTGCCGGTCACCCCCGGCACCATCATGCAAACGCCGCTGTTCGACTGGCGCGAGAAGCTGGCGCTGACCCAAATCATGGCGCGATTGGTTCGTACCAAGCCCGAGACGGTCGCCCGCACCTCGTGGCAAGAGTGGGTGGCGCAGCAAACAGATTCCCCAGCGCTGCAAGCCCTGCTGCACACCATGAGCCGCATTACCACTTACATCAACGCCCCGGAACTGATGAGCGCCAGCCTCTTTTTGCGCATCTTTCAAATGTCACTGATTAAAGGCGTGCTTTACGTGGATGGCGGCTGGCAGGTGCTGGTCGATGGCCTGCGGCAGCGGGCTGAAGAAGCGGGCGTAGTTATGGAGACGGCCGTACGGGTAACGGCCGTTCGCGAACACGCGCACCACGTTGAGATCATTCTTGACGATGCCACAACGCTGCTTGCCGGAACCGTTCTGCTGGCGCTGGACCCCCAAACGGCCGCATCTCTCTACCCCAGCGAGCTGCTGCAAGAACAGGCGGAAACGGCTGTGCCCGTCCGTGCCGCCACGCTGGACGTGGCGCTTAGCCATCTGCCCCGGCCAGAGAACCTGTTGGCGCTGGGCGTGGACAAACCAACCTATCTTTCTGTGCATTCGGCCGTGGCCAGGCTGGCCCCCGAAGGCGGCGCCCTGATTCAGGTGGCGCGTTATCTCAGTCCAGAGGAAAATGGCAGCGATTTTCGCGGCTCGCTGGAAAATCTGCTGGATTTGGCGCAGCCGGGCTGGCGACAGCACCTGGTTCACCAGCGCTTCTTGCCCAACATGGTGGTTGCCAACCGCACGCCGCTGGCTGCAGAGGGTGGTCTGAACGGCCGTCCCGACGTCGCCCTGACCAACCGCATCTTCCTGGCCGGGGACTGGGTTGGCCCCACCGGCTGGCTGGCCGAAGCCAGCTTCAGCAGCGCCAGGGCGGCCGCGCAGCGTATTTTGCAGCAAGCGTCGCCAGTGGAATTTGCCATTAATGAACAGTATTCAGTAGGTCAGTTTACTGATCACTGATTCACTGAATACTGATTCACTGACCACTGATCACCGAAAACAACTATGACCGACACCTTCACCCCATACCGCGCTTACGTTTTCAGCATCGCCTACCGCATGCTGGGCAGCGTCATGGATGCGGAGGATATGGTGCAGGAAACGTTTTTGCACTGGCGCAAGGTGGATCAGGCCGGGGTGGAATCGCCCAAGGCCTACCTGGCTACGATTGTCACGCGACTGTGCATCGACTATCTGCGCTCGGCCAGGGTCCAGCGAGAAACGTACGTTGGCCCCTGGCTGCCCGAGCCGTTGATTATAGAAAGTGGCCCCAGCGCCGAAGGAATGACCGCCTTGTCTGATTCACTTTCCACTGCCTTTCTCATCTTGCTGGAAAGCCTGACCCCTACGGAGCGGGCGGCCTTTCTGCTGCGTGAGGTGTTTGCCTACGACTATGCCGAGGTGGCCGAAATCATTGAGAAAAGTGAGGCCAACGTGCGCCAGATTGTGCGCCGCGCTCGGCAGCACATCCAGGAGCGACGGCCGCGCTTTGAGCCATCTTCCACAGACCAGACGGCGCTGCTAGAACAGTTTATGCTGGCCTGTGTCGCTGGCGATATGTCTGGCCTGATGGCGCTGCTGGCCGAGGATGTGGCGCAATATTCAGACGGCGGCGGCAAGGTTCACGCAGCACGTAGACCAATTTTTGGGGCAGAAAAAGTGGCCCAATTTCTGCTGGGGATCACACGCCAGGCTCCGGCAGACGCTTCTGTGCAGATTGGGCAGGCCAACGGGCAGCCTGCACTGTTTATTTTTGAAGGAGGGCAGCTGTTTGGTGTAATGACGATGGACGTGGTGAACGGCCGTATCCAAAACATCTACAGCGTGGTCAACCCCGACAAATTACGCCACTTCTCTAAATAGAAGCCACCAGCTTATGCGCCGTTGGTTCGTCCAGAATGAGGTCCGTTACATAGCCACCAGCTAGCGCTGCTCGCAGCCCGGCCAGCTTGTTGTAGCCAGACACCACGCAGATTGACCGGCTAACCTTGCGGAACAGCTCCAATTTGGGGCCGCAGGCCCGCTCATTCAAGGGAATGCCTTCGTAGCTGCCATCTTGCCGGATCATGATGTTGGCAATATCCCCCACCACGCCTTCCCGCTCCATTTCCGCAAAATCGCTTTCCTGCAAGTAGTTGCCCATATAGGTGGCGCTCATTAATTGGCCGCGTGGCGAGCCAATGGTGTAGAGCAAAATGTCGGCCTGCTGGTGCAGCTGTAAAATTTGCTGAATGCTGCGCTCGCGCCACAGCGCCCGCTTGGTTTCTGGATAATCAAAAAAGGTTGGCACGGGGAATAAGTGGGCCTTCGCTTCGTAATTGTTGGCAAACTGAGACACCAGCCAGCCCGCATGGTTCACGCTGGGATGAGAAACAATCTCCCCGCCATTTAGCTGCACCACCTGAACCCCCACCAGGGATTTGGGCGTGAGATTTGCTGCAATCAGATTAATGGTGCCGCCCCAGGCGACCCCCAGAATCATGCCAGATTCTATAAATTGATTTAAATAGCTGGCGGCGACCCTGGCCACGCGCGCCTGCCATGCGGGTTCCCCGGCAATTTCTGGCACCGGCACAATGCGCACATTCTGGATTTTGTAGTGGAGCTTAACGGACTCTTCCAGTGAATCGGCTCGCCCCCGAATGTCATTGATGCGAATTTCGATGAGCCCCTGGTCTCTGGCCCAGCTAAGGAGCCGCGAGACCGTAGAGTGGGATACCTTCAGCTCAGCCGCGATCATTTTCATGGGTAGGTTTTGGTAATAATACATTTGGGCAGCATGCAGAGCGTTTTCTAGTTGTTTTTGTTTAGCATCCATTTGTAGCCGTTCATTTGCACAGATTTACACATTAATTTTGCGATGATCTGCAAATTTGTGCAACTGCTATGCTATTTCTTGCAATGCAATGGGGTTGTTGGTAAGACAGAGGCGGAAGAGCAAACCAACGCACCCGATTCGCTGGCATGGAAGAGTTGTATGACGAATTTGCAGGCGCAGCAATCTGAAAAGTTAATATTAGCCCTGGATGTTGGTACGCTGACCGTACGTGCTTCCGCCTACGATTTTGCCGGAAATGCACTGGTTTTCGCCGATACGCCTGTTGCGCTGCACCAGTTAAGTAGCAGCAAGATCGAGCAGGACCCTTTAGAGATTAAAACGGCCGTTCACACCGTTATGCAGCATGTGCTAACCGATCCGATTGTGCAGCAGCGAGGCATCGCCTGCGCCGGGCTGGCGAGCCAGCGCTCTAGCATTGTGGCCTGGAACCGAGCCACGGGCGAGCCATTGACCTCCGTTTTAAGCTGGCAAGATCGCCGTGCGGCACAATATTTAGAGCCGCTCGCCAGCAAAGGCATAGCCATTAAGAAGAAGAGCGGTCTCTTTTTGTCACCCCACTATGGTGCCAGCAAGCTGCGCTGGATGTTGGACAATTGCCCCGACCTGGAACGGCCGTTGCAGGACAAGGAACTCATCTTTGGCCCCCTGGCTGCTTACATCATTGCCAACCTGGTTGAGGGTCAGCCCTGTATTGTCGACCATGTCAACGCCTCGCGTACTCAGCTCATGGATTTGCAGCAGCAGCAGTGGTCTGCGGAGCTTCTGCGGGAATTTGGCATTGCTCGCGAGCTTTTGCCAGCCTGTCAGCCAACTCAGTCTTACTTTGGCACCATTCGTGGCACAGAAATTCCGTTAACGGCCGTAAACGGCGACCAAAATGCCGCTATCCACGGTCCCGGCAAGTTGGAAGACGGCACGCTCATCGTCAACGTGGGCACGGGCGCCTTTGTTCTCCTCTCCACCGGCGTGCAGTTGATGCATCATCCCAGCCTGCTGGCCAGCATTGCCAACAGCAGCGCCACGCGCGTCACCTATTTGCTAGAGGGCACGGTGAATGGAGCCGGAGCCGCCATCAAGTGGGCGGCCGACCAGTGGGGGAAGCAAGATCTGGCGGCCGGTTTGGAGCTATGGCTGCGAGAGGTGCATGAGCCGCCCGTGTTCATCAATACCGTTGGTGGCCTGGGGTCGCCGTTTTGGCGAAGCGAACAAAATCCTTACTTTTTAGAAAATGGATCGGGCGAGGCAACACTGCAAGCGAAGGCCGTCGCTATTGTGGAGAGCATTCTGTTTTTGGTAGCCATTAATTTGGAAGCGATGAGCAATACCGGGCAAAGCGTAAAGCGTATTCGCATAACGGGCGGCCTGTCGGCGCTGGATGGTCTGTGCCAGCGCCTGGCTAACCTCACCCAGCGGGTCGTTTTGCGGCCAGAAGTAAAGCAGGCCACCTCACAGGGCATCGCCTGGCTGGCGGCCAATCTCACTCACGGCTGGAACGATCTGCGTGATGGCGCCCATGTTGACTATTTTTTGCCCAAAGACGGCCGTTCCCTCAAAGCTCGTTATCGGCAATTTTGTTCAGAACTTGGCTGGCGCTAAGCTACGTTTGCAAAAGCCAAAAAGAAATCAGGCTCAATAGGAGGAGAAATCATTGAAAAAGGTATTCAATGCGTTAGAAGGGTACATTTATCTGGCACCTACACTCATTATTTTGGGTATCTTCGTCTTCTGGCCCATCATCAGTTCCTTCCAAATGAGCCTGACGCGCGTCGCGCCCTTTGGTGGGGTGGTGCGCTACGTGGGGCTGGAGAATTACCAGCGCCTCTGGAATGAGCTGATTACCGGTGGCGAATATTACAATAATTTGAAGGTGTCCCTGCTGTTTACGCTGGGTACTGTGCCCACGGGCATTATCATCGCCGTGGCCCTGGCCGTTGCTCTGGCCTACCCGCTGGCGCGGCTTTCCTGGCTGCACCGCCTGCTCATTTTTGTGCCAATTGTGATAAGCAGCGCCGTCACCGGCGTCATTTTCCGCTGGATGTACAACCCGGCAACCGGATACTTTAACCACTGGATTGGTCTGCTGGGTTTTGAGCCGGTGAACTGGTTAACATCAAAAGATTGGGCGCTAGCGGCCGTTACCCTTGCTGTGGTCTGGCGGCAGCTTGGCTTTAACGTCATCATCGCCCTGGCCGGGGTGCAAAACATCGACTCCACCTATTACGAAGCGGCCAAGGTAGACGGAGCCAACCTGTGGCACCGCGTACGCCACATCACCCTGCCGCTGCTGTCTCCCACACTTTTCTTCCTGCTTATTATCAACGTCATCAACAGCCTGCAAACCTTTGGTGAAATCAATATTCTTACTGATGGCGGGCCGGGCCAGGCCACAACCAACATGATTTACGCCATTTTTGTTGACGCCTTCGTGGGCACGCCCTTCCGAGGTTACGCTTCGGCGCAGGCCTACCTGCTGGCGCTGCTCATCGTCGTTATGTCCATGATCCAGTTCCGTGGATTTGGCCGGAGGGTACATTATTAATGACGGTTCCCATGCCTGCACCCAAACCAAAACGCAGAATAACTTCAACCGACTTAGCCATGCAAATATTCCTGATCGCGATAGGGTTAATCGTGGCCACGCCGATCATTATTGCCATCTTTACCAGCTTTAAATCGCTGCAAGATATCTCTGCCAATCCGCACACGCTTTTTCCACGTGAATGGACGCTGGACAATTACATTACTGCCTGGAACGCCACACCATTCGGCCGTTATTTGCTCAACAGCTTTATTCAGTCCGGCGTAATCGTCATTTGCCAGGTCATTTTTAGCATTTTGGCCGCGTTTGCCTTTTCCTTTTTAGAATTTAAGGGCCGCGACCTGATGTTCTATCTGATTTTAGGCACTCTCATGGTGCCTTTTCAGCTTACGTTTATTCCCAACTTTGTCCTGGTCAGCGAACTGCCCAAAAATTGTATGGCGCTGTTTGGCGAGACGGCCGTATTTTGCGAACAGCTTGGGGCCAACACCTACTTTGGTCTGACCGTGCCGTTCTTGGCCAGCGCCTTTGGCGTCTTTTTGCTGCGGCAATTTTTCCTTTCTCTGCCCAAAGACTTGTACGACTCGGCCCGGATTGATGGCGCCAGCAACTTCCGCTTCTTGTGGCAGATTGTGGTGCCCCTCAGCGGTGGCTCGATCAGTGCCCTTGCCATCTTTTCCTTTCTGAATGCGTGGAGCCAGTATCTATGGCCACTTGTTATCACCAACGAGACGGAAATGCGCACCGTCCAGATTGGCATACGCTTCTTCCTGGCCAATCAGGAGCGCGGCACCAACTGGGGCGCGTTAATGGCCGGGGCGGTGATTGTCTTACTGCCCACGCTGCTCATCTTCTTAATTGCCAACCGGCAGCTGGTGAAGGGCATTGCCATGACGGGGCTGAAAGGCTAGGAAAAAGAAAGATTGGCCCAATCTGACAGGCCTGTCCTGAGCCTGGCCGAAGGATTGGGCTAATCTAACAACAATGTTTTCATCACCGGGCACATCCCGGGTTAGTGACCGGTGTTTAGGGATGATCAATCGGTCTCCCTTTTGAAAAAAAATGCGTCCACAATCGGGTGGCGCACAACATAATAAAAGTGGAGGAACTATGTCTAAAAAAATGCTTAAATATTGGATGTTGCTGCTGGCGTTTGCACTGGTGCTGGCTGCCTGCGGCGGTGGCGACACGGCCGATGATCCGGCAGACACCACTGATGACACAGCAGCGGAAACGGACGATACGGCCGAAACTGAAGACACGACTGAAGACACCGAAGAACCTGCTGAAGAAGAAGTAATGGATGACGAAGTAATCACCCTTGAGTTCTGGCACGCCATGGCCGATGACCTGGGCGCCGTGGTAGACGAACTCGTAACCCGCTTCAACGAAAGCCAGGATG
>JBHIWP010000163.1:0-12271 GCA_041987425.1 Promineifilaceae bacterium (SeqCode)
AGGAAAGCTGGGGCATTGTCTTGCGCAACGATCTCATTATCGACGCCTCTCTGGCGCAGGCGGGCCAAACCATTGGCCTGACGTTTGTGGGGGCACAGTACGGCAACAGCCCCATTACGCAAGGATTAGACCAGTTTGGCACAATTTTTAACGTGGCCCGCTCGATTAGCACGGAACTACCGCCGCAGGTTACGGCCGTAAATCTCGTCAGCACCAGTGAAATGGCCTGGGGCGAAACAAACTTCGATCGCATGGTCTCTGCTGGAGAAGTGGCACCAGACGAAGGCGAAGATGCCACCGGCAGCCTCACCGTTGCCCTGAGCGCGCAAAATACGGTAAACGGCGCGCGCCTTGTCATCTTCGGCGACACGGACTTTCTGACTAATGGCTATATTCAGCAGGGCGGCAACAGCTTTCTTCTTGAAAATGCGGCCAACTGGCTGGCAAATGACGTTGTTTCGATTGAACTCTCTGCCCGTGAGTCCATTCCGCGTCAGGTCACCGTTACCCAAAGCGAGCTGCGGCTATTGCAGCAGCTAAGCACCCGCCTCGTCCCAGGCACTTTGGCGTTGGCGGGCATCGCCGTGTGGTACGCTCGCCGCCGACAGCAGTGATTTTAGCAAAACAAAATTCCCAACAGTTGTCATTTCGACCACCGGGAGAAATCCCCGAAACCTTTAGCTTCTTTCCACACTAACCCAACAGGAGACATCGTGAAACAAATTTCCTTTCTCGGCTGGGAAAATTGCATCCAGCTTAGCAACCAACATGTTGAACTTATCGTCACGGCCGATGTTGGCCCGCGCATCATTCACTTTGGCTTTGTGGATGATCAAAACGTCTTTGCTACTTTTCCGGAGCAAGTCGGCCGTACTGGTGATGCCGAATGGCACAGCTATGGCGGCCACCGCCTCTGGCTGGCCCCGGAACAGATGCCGCGAACCTACTATCCAGACAACCATCCCGTCACTGTGGAAGATCACGGAGCATTTGTCCGCTTCACCTCACCTATGGAGTTGACTACGCGAATACAGAAAACGATGGACGTGGCGCTCGATCCCCGCGCCGCCAAGGTGACGGTGACCCACAGCGTGCAGAATCTGAATCCGTGGGCGGTGGAGCTGGCGCCCTGGGCGCTTTCCGTGATGGCGCCGGGGGGAACGGCCGTTCTCCCCCTTCCCCCACGCGGCAGCCACGCCGAAAACCTGCTGCCCACTGGCCACCTCGTCACCTGGGCCTACACCAACCTGAGCGATCCGCGTTGGACCTGGGGTGAACAGTATGTTTTGCTGCGGCAGGACCCCAACGCGACCACAGCACAAAAGATTGGCAGCAACAATGCGGCTGGCTGGCTGGGCTACGTGAGAGACGACCGTTTCTTCCTCAAGCAGTTTGCGCCCCATAGCGCCAACGCCACTTACCCAGACCGCAACAGCTCCAGCGAGCTATACACCGACGCCAGCATCCTGGAGCTGGAAAGCCTGGCCCCGCTTGTTTGCCTGGAGCCGAACGCTACCGCCAGCCACACAGAAACCTGGCAGCTCTTCGCAGATGTGCCAACGCCTCAGGATGATGCGGACGTCGTGACTCATTTGCTGCCGAGGATCGATCATTTTTAGCGAATCATCGACAGCTACCAAAATTGGGCCAATTTTTAGGTAATGCACTGCCAGAGGAAATTGGCCCAATTTTCTGCACAATCAGCAGATAACGTAGATTTATCAGATTTTTGCCTAATCCTTGGTCTTCTCAGCCGCTACGCTGCTGCCATTAACGCTTCAGAGTTGTGAAAACTGTCTTTGCTGCTATGCCTTTCCAGCCAACGGACAGCATATTGCGGATATGGATAAAGGGCTTCATTGCCTGTCGTGTGGATCGTTTCGACTTGCCGCACAATTTCTACGCGCACCCTGTAAGCAGCCGAGCCTGATGCGCCGCTGGCACGAATGAGCACCTCTGCCCAGCCGGATTGTTCTCCCGCATCCTGCGCCACGATTTCGCCCTGGATGGCGTTGTTGAACCACTGCCAGCCTTCGCGCTGCCAGATTGCCCGTTCAGCCACCTGCAGAAAGCCGTTTTCCAGCCCCGCCCAGCCGCGGTAATGGCTGTTCAGGTCAGTTACTGCCCCGCTTTGCTGCACAATCTGGCGAGCCTGAGCTTCTTCCACATAGCCCCAGTAACGGCCGTTTGGCATATCCAGCAGCGTGGGGGCAAACACGTGTCCGCCAAAATGGCTCACGCGCCACACGCGCAGTTCATTGTGGGCGTGGCTGTCGCGCAGATAGCGGTAAAGTGGATAGCCAAATTTGGCACAGGCAGCATCCACAGAGCCGTGCGTGCAAACCAGCAGGTCACGCTTGGAAGCGGCCTGCTTGAGCCGCCACCGATCAAACCGCGCTGCCGTGTCTGGCGCTTCCGCCAGCGCCCACAGGAGCGAGCCAGCCAGCTCTTCCGGCACAAAATACTCAGCGCGAGCAAATTGGGCCATTTGTGCGGCTTTTCGCTGAAATAGAATTATCCGCCGCCAGCCTGGCTTTGAATACAGCTTATCTGGCGCGATCATGGCCAAGAACAAACCTGGCGTTTCGCCTGTTTCCCGGTAACGCTGCTGGTACAAAGCATACAGATCTAGCACCTCTTGTGGCAATTTGCCAGCGCTGGCGCAGATTTCTTGAGTCCACGGCAGGGCCACTTCCAGCAGCAGCAGCGCGCCGAAGGCATAAGCGGAACCGCCAGGATCAAGGCCTTTCTGGAGGGCCAGATGGTTGCAGTAGGCTTTGACCTTCGTCTGGGTCATTCGTTATTTGCCAATGCCTGGGCCAGCTGCGGCACAACCTGTTCAAGCACATAGGGCAGGCTCAGAACCGAGCTAAAGGAAAAGGCTGCGTCCACATCGTCGCTCAGAATGATGAAACGGCCGTCTTGTATCGCCTCAAGTCCACCCAGCAGAGGATCGTTGAGTATGGAATCGGCACCTTCTGGCAGATAGCTGGCCTGCGTCCAGACGATGACATCGCGATCCAGCAGATCAACGCGCTCCTCGCTCAGCTCTGCGTAAAAACTCTCGCCGGTCAATTCATCTAGATCGGCGGGCGTGCTAAAGCCGAGATTCGTAAAGAAGCGAGTGCGAGGATCCTGCGCCGAAAAGAACGCATAGCTGCCTCCGTCAGCGCGACCCGCCGCTACAACCATATCTTTCCCGGCAAATTCAGGATGGGCGGTAATGGCTTCGTCAAACAGTGCTTCAACATCGGCCACAACTGCCTCTGCTTCGGCCGTTTTACCCACAGCCTGGCCAATCAGCAGCGTCGCCTCCTGCCAGGGCATGCCAAAGTCATCGTATGCGGCCGTTTGGGCCACGGTTGGGGCAATTTGGGCCAGCAACTCATATTCATCGGCCGTTATGCCGGAGTAAACACCAATAATCAGATCGGGGTTGAGTGACAAAATTTGCTCATAGTTCAACTCACCAAACGCCATGTTCATCACCACCGGCTCCTCCCCAGTCAGCTCCTCTTCTGCCCAGGGAAAAATGGCGCTTTCTGTATCGCCAAACCAGTAACGCACGGCCACGGGGGTGATGCCAAGCGCCAGCAGAGGGTCCTGGTCATTGTAGCCAATCGCCACCACGCGCTCCGGCGCGGCTTCTATCGTGGTGCTGCCGAATTTGTGCTCGATGGTGACCGGGAAGGCAGCGTCGGTTGAAACAGGCTCCGCTTCCGGCTCATGATTCTGCTCGACGGCGGAGGTCTCTTGTTCAGTGATGGGAGCTACGTCCTCCACACTTCCTCCACACGCAATAGATGTCATCAGAATGCCCAGCGCCAGCGGCAGAACAAAATAGCGCATGGAAATAACGTTTTTGATTGCAATCCGATTAAAAATCCTCATCATTTCTCTTCTCCTCAAAGTAAACTTCCCATAGCCTTTTTGGTTCTCAAAAGTCTTTTTGTGGTTAAAAACATTTAATTAATAATGAATGCCCGGTCCTTATTCCAAAGCATCGACGAGATCACGCAGAAGCGCCTGCTGCCCGCGAAAGCCAGGGTAGCCCAGGCAATCCAGCGTAACTATGTTGCCCGCCTGCACTGCGCAACTCCTGGGCTACATTGCTAGACCAGGGATTTCTCAGATTCAACAGCTATCTTGAGCGCTCCAACCTGCCCGTTCTGCCTACCTGAGTTATCCTGCCTGGCCTGCACCGTGCGATACGGCAGGCAAACTGGCGAGCCGCTGGCCGGATCGATCACAATGTTGGCCTGGACCTTGAACACTTCGGCCAAAAGCTGTTTTGTCAGCACGTCGGCTGGTGGGCCATCGGCCACAATCGCGCCCTCGTCCAGCACGATCAGGCGCTGGCTGTAGCGCGCGGCCTGGTTCAGGTCGTGCAGCACCAGCAAAATAGTCATTTCTCGCTCCTGGTTGAGGTGCTCAATCAGCTCCATCACCTCCAGCTGGTAGCCAATGTCCAGATAAGTGGTCGGCTCGTCCAGCAGCAGGATCGGCGTCTTTTGCGCCAGCGTCATAGCAATCCAGGCGCGCTGCCGCTGCCCGCCAGACAGCGTGTCCAACGGCCGATCGGCAAATTCAATCATGTTGGTGATAGCAATCGCCTCTTGGGTCACGCGCTCATCTTCCAGCGACCACTGCTGGAAAAATCCCTGGTGCGGGTACCGCCCCTGGGCAACCAGTTCGTACACGGTCAAGCCTTCTGGCGCAGTAGGCCCCTGCGGTAAAATGCCAAGCTGCTTGGCCAGCTCCTTGGTAGGCAAACGATGAATGGCCTTGCCGTCGAGCAGCACCTCGCCCGCCTGCGGCTTCAGCAGCCGCGCCAGCCCGCGCAGCAGCGTCGATTTGCCGCAGCCATTTGGCCCCACCAGCGCCGTGATCTCGCCGGTGGATATCGTCGCGCTCAGCTTTTCAATAATTAAGTTGCTGTCATAAGCCAGCGATAAATTTCTAGTCTCCAATCTCCAAACTCCTAAATCACCGGCCCCGTTTATAGAGCAGATAAGCAAAATACGGGGCACCGATTACGGCCGTTGTCACCCCAATTGGCAGCTCGCTAGGCGCAATCACCCAACGGGACGCCAGATCAGCCACAACGAGCAGCAGGCCGCCTACCAGCACCGTGCTCAGCAGCAGCCCTTCGTGCGTTGGCCCTACCAACCGCCGGGCGATGTGCGGCGACACAAAGCCAACAAAGCCAATCGTGCCCGCCACCGTCACCGTTATGGCTGCCAGGGCCGCGCTCAGCACAATTAACACCAGCCGGTTCCGTTCTATTGCCGTACCCAGGCTGGTTGCCAGCTCGTCGCCTAGATTGAGCACATTAAGCTGCCGCGCCAGTAAAAGCGTGACCGGCAGCAGCAATCCCAGCCATAGCAGCAGCAGGCGCACATCAGACCAACTGCTACCGTATACGCTGCCCGTCAGCCAGACCAGCGCCGTCTGGGCACTTTCTAACGCTAGCCGGGTTATGAAAAAGTTGATCAGCGCCCCGCCAAGCGACGCCAGGCCCACACCCAGCAAAATGAGGCGCAGCGATGAGCTGCCTCCTTTCCAGGCCAGCGTGTAAATAATGGCCGACGCGCCCAGCGATCCGCCCAGAGCCAGCCAGGGTAGCAGCGCCTGGTTGGGCACAGCCGCCAGCGTCAGGTAGCCCACGACAGCCACGCCCGCGCCCGCATTGATCCCCAACAGACCGGGATCGGCCAGATCGTTGCGGGTGATGCCCTGGATGATGGCGCCAGATGCAGCCAGGGCCGCACCGATGAGCAGGGCCAGCAAAATTCGCGGCAGGCGAAAGCTGCGCACTACCAGCGCATGGTTCGGATCGCTCGTTTCGATGCCCACCACGGCCCGCAGCACGTCCAGCGGGGCAATCTGGTACTCGCCATAGCTCACGCTGAGCACCAGTGCCAGCAGCAGCAGTCCGCCCAGCGCAAGGAAAACGGCCGGAGCGCGCCGGTCCAGCCGCAGCGAGAGCGGCAGGTAGCGCGCCCGTAGTGAAATCCAGTTAGGTTTGGGGAACTCTTTCGCCTGCATCAGCGCACCTTCCAGCGGGCCAGGTAGATGAAAAACGGCGCGCCAACAAAGGCCAGCATGACGCCAATGGGGATTTCCTGCGGCCGTTGGATCACCCGGCCAATGCTGTCTGCCAGCGTAACGAGGATGCCCCCGGTAACGGCCGAATAAGGTAAGATCCAGCGATAATCTACCCCGCAAATGGCCCGCGCCACGTGCGGCACAATCAGCCCCACAAACCCCACCGGCCCGACAATGGCCACCGAGCCGCCCGCCAGCAAAATGACCATCAGGGCCGCCAGCCCTTTTACCAGCGCCGTATTCTGCCCCAGCCCCCTGGCAATATCCTGCCCCAGGCTGATGGTGGTGATCTGGCGGCTGAGCAGCAGCGCCCCCACCAGACCCACGGCCACAAACGGCCCCAGCCACTGCACCATTTCCCAATCCCGGCCAGACAGTGAGCCGACCGTCCAGAAGCGAATCTGGTCGAAGGTATTGCGGTCCAAAACCAGAATGGCCGTGGTGAAGGCGCTGGTAAACATGGCAAAAATCACCCCCGCCAGCGTCAGCTTCACCGGCGTGGCCCCACCGCGCCCCACGGATGCCAGGGCATAGACGATGACGGCAGCAACGGCCGCACCCACAATCGCCAGAATGCCATACACCAGCAGCGGCGGTGAACCCAGCAGGAAAACGCCCACCACTACGGCAAAAGCGGCTCCGGCATTGATGCCCAAAATGCCGGGCGAGGCCAGCGGATTGGTCGTCAGCCCCTGCATGATGGCCCCGGCCACCGCCAGCCCAGCGCCAATGATGACCCCGGCGACCACGCGCGGCAGGCGCACGGTGCGAATGATCAGGTGATCATAAACGGTGGCGTCGTAAGCAAAGATTGAGCGATAGACGGTGTCTACGCTCAGCTCGGCCGCGCCCTGGGTAATGCTGACGGCCAGCCCCAAAATTAGCAAAAGCACACCAGCCAGCAGCCCCACCGGCAGCAGCGCGGCGGGGCCAATGAGGCGTGTGCGGCTAACTGTGTTATTTCTTCTACTTGTATGGATTGTCACGATGTTCGCTGCGCTGTTTCACTTTAGCCGACTTGCTCCAGAACACGTCCGGCAACGGCCTCCTGAATAATTTCCATCACTTCGACTTTGGGGTGGCCCAGGAAGGCATCCTTGGGCAAGCGACCAGCGCGGGCGTGCCCTTCCTTGAATTCGTCAGACTGGGTCCACGCCTCAAAATGCGCCTTCGTTTCCCAAAATGTCATCACAATATAGGGATCATCGGCCTTAGACGGCCGCAGCAGGCGAAAAGCGACAAAGCCTTCCATGCCATCGACCAGGGCGGCCCGGTCAGAAAAGCGCTCTTCAAACGCCTGGTGGTGGTCTGGATGGACGGGAATACGGTTCATAACGGCAATCATAAAAAATTCTCCTTCTTTAAAATTAAGTTTTCAGCCTGGTCCAATCTCGGAGATTGAACCAAGCGCAAAATTAAACCCACCGGCCACGGCCGTTTCCAACGGCAATGGCGTAACGAGCAGCGTGTTGCTGTGCGGGTGGGCAATGACGGCCACCGGCGTGTCGTACACCTCCTGAATGTGGTGGCTGGTTAGTACCTGCTGCGGCACCCCTACATAGCGCGCCTGCCCTGCCTTCAGCATTAGGATGCGGTCGGCGTATTGGGCGGCCAAATTGAGATCGTGCAGGATGACCAGCACGGCCGTTCCCGCCCGGGCAAATTGACGCGCCACGTTGAGCACCTGCTGCTGATACAGCAAATCCAGGCTAGACGTCGGCTCATCCAGCAGCAGATAGCGTTCGCCTGCGGCCGGAGGTTCCCAGATTTGGGCCAGCACCCGCGCCAAATGCACCCGCTGCTGCTCGCCGCCAGACAGCGTTTGATAGAGTCGGTCGGCAAAGCGGGACATCCCCACATAGGCCAGCGCCTGCTCCGCAATGTCATAATCTCTGGCCGATTCCGTGCCGTGGTTGTGGGGGATGCGGCCCATCAGCACTACTTCAGATACAGAAAAGGCAAAGCTGAGATGGCTGCTCTGCAGCAGCACGGCGCGCCGCCTGGCCAGCTCCTGTCGGGACCAGCTTTCCAGCGGGCGGCCCATCACGGAGACGGACCCGGCGCTGGGCTTCCAGTCGCCGGTAAGCAGCTTGAGCAGCGTCGATTTGCCCGCACCGTTGGGGCCAACCACGGCCACTACTTCGCCCGGGCACAGATCCAGCGAAACACGATCTACAATGCGCTTGCGGCCAATGCTTAAAGTTAGGTTATTCGCGGTTAACATCGCTTTTGCTCCTGATTCTTTGCCACAGCTCGCCCCACAGCCATAGGCCAAACCAAAAAATTAGCTCGGCATTTGTCTGGCAGGTCAAAATGAGCGCGTATTCTTCCTCAAACAGGCAGGTTCGATCTAAATTTTGTGGCAACGGCCGTTCCCACCCTTCATTCACACCACCATCAAAAAGCATTTCGCCCTCTGTCCTTTAGCAGCAGCCAGAGAAAAAATGGTGCTCCCAGCAGCGCCGTGACAATGCCAATGGGCAGTTCGGCGGGTACTACAATCGTCCGGGCCAGCAGGTCCGCCAGCAGCAGCAAAGCCGCGCCCAGCATCGCCGATCCCGGCAGCACATAGCGATGGTCCGGCCCGATGAGCAGCCGCAGCAGGTGCGGCACCACCAGGCCAACAAAGCCAATCGTGCCGGTGACAGAAACGGCCGCACCCACCGCCAGCGCCACCCAAATGATCACCTGCCGCTTGGCCCGCTCAACGTGAATGCCCAGGTGACTGGCTTCAACCTCGCCCAGCAGCAGCGCGTTCAGCGGCCGGGCCAACCAGGGCAGCAAAATCAGCGCCAGCACAATCAGAGGTGCGGCCACGCGCAGCGAGCGCCAGGTTGCGCCGCCCAGGCTGCCCAGCCCCCAAAAGGTGATGCTGCGCAGCTGTTCATCGTCGGCCAAGAAGGTGAGTATGCCAATCACCGCCCCCGTGAGGGCATTAATGGCGATTCCGGCCAGAAGCATCGTCGTGACCGAGGTACGGCCGTCCCGGCTGGCCAATCGGTAAATAAGCAGCGTGGTGGCCACGCCGCCCAGAAATGCCGCCAGCGGCAGCGTAAGGCTGCCCAAAATCTGGCTCAGGCCCTGCAGCACCGTTGCCCCCAGCACAATGACGCTCACCGCCGCCAGCGCAGCCCCGCTGGAGATGCCAATCAGCCCCGGCGCGGCCAACGGATTGCGAAACAGCCCCTGAACGGCCGCACCAGAAATGCCCAACGCCGCGCCCACCAACAAGCCCAAAATGACCCGCGGCAGGCGAATGGCGAAGAAAACGCCGCTTTCACGCGCCCCGTAAGCTGCCGTGAAGCTGTGGTCAATGGAAAAGTGATCCAACACCATAACGGCCGTCTGGGCTGGCGTCACGCGCACCGCGCCCAGCCCCAGCCCGGCCAGCACGGCCACAACCAGCAGCCCGGCCAGCACAATCATCATGAGGCGGGCACGGCCGCGCCGCGTGCTGGTGAGCTGCCAGACGGCCGTTTGTTTGTCAGGTGGGTTTTGGGTAGTTGTGGTCATCTTGTTTCGTAATTGGGTAATTGACCGCGTCCATTTACGCAATTACTCAATTACCCAATTACCTCGCTTCAGCCTCAAGCTAAGGCGCTACCTCGGGATGAAACAGCTGAATCAGCTCGATGACCGCCTCGCCTACGCGCGGGCCAAGCCCGGTGAGCAGCAGGCCATCCATGTCGTAGATGCGTCCTTCAGCCCCGGCAGGCGTTTCGGCAATGCCGGGCACGCCCAGCAAGCCTTCTGACCCACCGACGCTTTCCAGACCGCTGGTGAAGAGCAGCAGGGCATCGGGTGCGGCCGTTACCGCGCCTTCAGCCGTAAGCGGCTGGTAGCCTTCCCATTCGGTAATGGCGTTTTCCACGCCAGCCAGCTCAAACATCACGTCAATCGAAGTGCCGTATCCAGCAGCCGAAACCGTGTCCAGGCCGCGGGCATAGATGAACATGACGCGTGGGGTGCCTTCGGTTTGGGCCAACAGATCGGCCGCTTCGGCCAGATCAGCTTCCATCTGGGCTACAATTTCTTCGCCCTCGGCTTCTTTACCCAGGGCGGCAGCCACGCTGCGCACCAGGGCAATAGAATCTTCAATTGTTTCCGGGGCTTTGAACAGGGCAAGGGTCACGCCGGATTCTTGCAGCTGGGCCAATGCTTCCGGCGGTCCGGCACTGTCGGTGGTAAGGACGAGCGTGGGAGCCAGGGCCAGCACCGGTTCAGCGGAAAGGCTGCGCACGTAGCCGACCTGTGGCAGCTGGGTGGCCGCTTCGGGATAGACGCTGGATACGTCGGTCGCCACCAAACGGTCTTCAGCACCCAGGGCGTACACAATCTCGGTCAGCGGACCATCAAGGGCAATCACGGCGCTGTCATCTGCAATGACCACTTCGTCGCCGTTCACATCGGTGACCGTGCGGGGCAAAGCTGAATTTTCGGCAACGGCCGTTTCCCCATCGCCCGCGTCTGCCCCAACTTCAGTAAGCGCATTCTCAACGTCGTCCAACACTTCTAGCGCCGCGATTGGGCCGCCGGTGCTGCTCCACGCCAGCCCATCAACCAGGAAGATACGCCCGGCCTGGACGGCAGAAAGCGTCTGCACCAGCGGATCGGCCAGCGCGACGTCCATCGCGTCGTCACCCTCAGGATTCAGGCCGCCGGCAAAGATCATGTCGGCGTCAACCAGCTCAATCTGTTCCATGCTGATGACGTCGGTGTGGACGGGATGGGTGCCGGCCAGATCGAGCTGGTACTGCGGCCGTTCAAAGCCAACGTCGGACAAAACCTGGCTGGAGAAGGCGTTGGACAGCAAAATGCGCGGCCCATCGGCCATCCAGCGCACAATGCTCACTTCAACAACCTCAGCGGGCAGGAGCGCGCCAAGTTCGGCCGCGCGCTCGTCATAAGCCTGCAGCCACGCTTCAGCTTCGGCCGTTTTATCCAGCGCACCGGCCACTGCCTGGAAAACAGTTTTCCAATGCCAATCTTCATTAAACACATAAGGCACCACAACGGGGGCAATCTGCTCCAGTTCGGGAATGCGCTCAGCCAGCGGGCCATAGGGATCAGAATAGATGATAAGGTCCGGTTCAAGCGTTAATATCGTTTCCAGATTTGGCTCGCCAATGCCGCCGATGGCGGTTGTGTGGCCCTCCAGCATAGGCTGGAGATAGGTGGGCAAGGTAGTCTGCCCCCGCCCGTTGGGCGCGCCGACGGGCACGATGCCCAGCGCAAGCAGGCTGTCTGTGTCGATTTCAGACAGCGTCACCACGCGCTGGGGATTAACGGGAATGGCAACTTCCCGGCCCATGGCGTCGGTGATGGTGCGGGTTTCGCTGGCAGCGGCCGTTTCTTCATTCGGTTCAGCTTCAATTTCTTCTGCCACTGGCTCTTCGGCCGATTCTTCGGCATTCGTTTCAGCGCTGGAGTTATCAATTTCAACCGCCTCGTCGACGGTGTCTGCAGGGGCGGAACAGGCCGCCAGCAGCAGCATAATGAGTAGCAAGATAGGCCAGAAACGGCCGTTAAAAAATCTCGATGAGATCATGGATTCCTTTCTCCTAAATATGATTCGAAAAGAACGCTAATGTTCCTGATTGGGAAAATCAGCGTTCTATTTAGTGTGTTGGGTTGGTTTCTGCGTCTACCCAGTTGACGACCAGCTCTTCGTTGGTACCGAAGCGCACCAGATGATCGGCTACCACGTGCTTGACGCGGGCAAACATCGTGTCGCTCTCGGCCGTCACCTGGAGCAGCAGCGTGTCCTCTACCACGTGCAAAACACATTCGCCAAAGGGAAACTTCACGTGGCCGCTGTTATCGTCGTAGCGGGCCTCGGCCGTGCGGTCGAAGTGATTGCATAGGGCCTTGAGATAGCGCGAAGCCTTCGGCGTGTCTACCTGGGCATTGGCCACACGCTGCACGCCGTCGGTGGGATCGGCCTGGTCGGCCAGGTTCACAAAAGCCATGCGCAGCTCATTGGGGGATTGGATGGGTTCGAGAAAATGGATGTGGTGCGTTTCGGAACGGCCGTTTCCATCCCGCACCAATACGTCAAATCCAGCAGCATCTACAGCGATAACTTCGGCGGATTGGGCCCACTCTACGCCTGCCAGCTGCCGGGCATAATTCAGCACGGCGGACTGATGATCGGCGTTAAGGT
>JBHIWP010000164.1:0-12249 GCA_041987425.1 Promineifilaceae bacterium (SeqCode)
TGGAAGCGTGGTAACACGTGAAGCCGAGCCGTACTAATCGCCCGTGAGGCTTGACCGACTCCTCCTTCCTCCAGTCACCCAGAGCCAGCGGAAGCGCCCCGGCGCAAGAGACCACAAAGGCATAGTCCGGCGTGCCAGATTCGCTCAAAGCCGTTAATAAAGCCCGGATGCCAAAAAAGGCCAGCACGAAGAAAATGAGAAGGAGCACAAATACGGCCGTGCGCAGCCCGGCATGTTCCTGATCGGCGTGTAAAATTTTGGGAGACGATTGTGTAGATACCATAACTTTTTTTGTAAACTTCTTCGTCTATTCTCTACCCCAATAATACACGGATTCAACCGTTCTACCCATTGAATTCACCAATAGTAAACTTTAGTCTGCAATGCACGACTTTTCCAGAGAACTGCTTAAAAACATGGCAAAACCAGAATCACAAAGAATGAACAATTTTGCCTGGACTACTTTAAAGACCTCAAAATTCTCAATATTCGATAAAAAGCATTAGATTTGCGTCTAATTTCTTAGCAGGGAATATGCTCGCCAATAACCGCAGAAATAGGAAGTAGATGCAATGAAACAGAATGTTGTCCAATGGCTCACCTGTCTTTTACTGCTCAGCCTGGCTGCCTGTCAACAGGCCCAGCCTACCGCACAGACCAACTTACCTGAAACACCCGCGCCCACAACCATAGCAACCGTTGAACCAACGCTAACGCCCACCGTCACTGCCCAGATTTTACCAACCCATACGGCCGTATCCACACCCACCGCTTCCGTTACGCTCACGCCCACTGAACAACCTGAGCCAACCCTGGACCCGCATTGGTGGATCGGCAGCGACCCGATGCCCGCAGCCCGTTCTGAAACAGGCGCTGGATTGATCGACGGCCGTATCTACGTGCCTGCAGGCATGACAGGGTTCCGCTACTCCGGCACCGACATCACCGGTATCTTGGGCACCAACTCCCTGGCAATTTACGACATAGCAAGCGACACTTGGACATCAGGCGCGGTGGTGCCTTTTGAAGGCTTGAATCACCAGGCTACGGCCGTTTACAACGGCAAACTGTACACCTTTGGCGGACTTGGCCCCGATGAGCTGCTAGACAAATTGGTCCTGGTCTACGATCCGGCTGCCGATAGCTGGGAGCGCCTGCCAGACATGCCTGAAACGCGCCAATCGGCAACGGCCGTAACCCTGGGCGACGCCATTTACATCGTGGGTGGCGCAGGAAGTAACGCCAGTGCGCTGCTGCGCTATCTGCCAGAGAGTGGAGAATGGGCGGTGCTGGCAGAAATGTCTCAAATTCGTAACCATCTCGCGGCCGTCGTGCTCGATGGCGAGATTTACGCTATTGGTGGACGCGAAGAGAATCCACTCTCCGCTCTCATCGTCGATTTTGATCTGGTCGAAATTTATGAACCAGAAAGCAATACCTGGCGTTCTGGCCCGCCGCTCAACTTCCCCCGAGCCGGATTCACCGCCGCCGCCATTGATGGCAAGATTTATGTAGCCGGTGGCGAACTACTTTCTCACCTGCCGCCCACTCTTGAACCCAGTGTAGAAATGTTCGATCCAGAAGCCAACCGCTGGGAAGTGATCGGAGAAATGCCGGTGGTGCTGCATGGGGTTTCAGGGGTCGGTTACGAGGGAAAATTTTACCTGCTGGCTGGCTCCACGCGAGCCAATAGCGCCAGTCCCTTTCCTCGAGTGATGGTCTATATGCCGCCAATTAATGAGTAGCACAGATTTTCTAAAAACGGCTTGACGTCCGGCCAAAAGCAGATACGCTTGCAGCATGTTTGCTGAACTGGTAATCAACGTGGAAGCGCCGCTGGAGGGCACGTTTCATTACAGCGTCCCTACCGACATGCGCCCCAGGCTGCGCGTGGG
Source organism: Promineifilaceae bacterium (SeqCode) (assembly GCA_041987425.1). GTDB lineage: Bacteria > Chloroflexota > Anaerolineae > Promineifilales > Promineifilaceae > Leptofilum. The sequence continues at coordinate 1,896 of JBHIWP010000164.1, forward strand.
GCATCTGGTGGAGGTGGAGTTTGGCTCCCGCCTGGCTCAGGGCATCATTCTGCGCTTCGACGATACGGCTCCGATTGAAGATACCAAGCCCATTATTGCCCTGATCGATGAGAAGCCGGTTGTCTTCTGGTGGCAAATGGAGCTGGCGCAGTGGCTGAGCCGCACCTATTTAGCGCCGCTCAACGCCTGCCTGCGCCTCATGCTGCCGCCGGGCCTCACGCGCTGGGCAGATGTGACGATGGATATCAATCCATACTGGGACGGCAACGGCCGTCTCACGGACCTGCAAAAACAGATCATCGACATCCTCAAAGAGCGCGGCGACCTGCGCGGCAGGCAGCTTCAGCGGGCCCTGCGCCAGGCCAGCGGCAAAAAAAAGAAGAAGATCGATTGGAAAACGGCCGTTAACCAGCTGGCCAAGCGCAACATCTTGCGCAAAGCCACCGTGCTCGATCCGCCGCGCCTTCGTCCTAAAAAAATCCGCACCGCCGAACTCATTGCCAGCGACAGACGCGTGCAGGCCGTTGTGCCCAGGCTGGGCCGGGCCAACAAGCAGGCCGACGTGCTGCTCTATCTGCTCAACAACGACGATCCGCTGCCGGAGGAAACGGCCGTTCTCGACGCCACGAGCGCCAAAGAACACCATTTAGAACAGATGGAGGCTGACGGCCGTATCACCCGCACCCCAGCCCAAACCACCATCCTTCCCACCGCCCAAGAACCACCGCCAGAACTAACGGACTGGTTTGCTCAACTACCTAGCCCGGAAGCCCAATTAAAAATCCACAATTCACAATTCACAATTCACAATTTAGAAGCTGAAGGCTTCATCGAAACGCTAAACGAACCCGCCACCCTCAGCCTCGCCATCCCTCCCAGACAAGTCCTGCGGCACATTCTGGAGCTGCGCCAGGCCACCACTTACCACGACGTGCTCACCCTGCTGGCCCGCGCCGCCCAGCCCGTCAGCCTCACTGAAATCTACGCCGAAACCAAAGCCAACATAAGCCATTTGCGCAAGCTGGCTAAACTCGATCTCATTCGCTTTGGCTCCGAAGAGGTATGGCGCGATCCGCTGGCTGACCGGGACTTTGTCCCGGCCCAACCGCCACTGCTCACGACCGATCAGGCCAGAGTGTGGGGACGCATAAAAATGGCCGTGCTAAAAGCGGAAGAGGTAATGGAACAGGGGGATGAATTTACCGTCGATGCGCCCAAACCTATTTTGCTGCACGGCGTTACGGGCAGCGGTAAAACAGAAATCTACATGCGGGCGATTGCCTACGCCATCAATGAGGGCCAGCAGGCAATTGTGCTGGTGCCAGAAATTGCCCTGACGCCACAAACGGTTCGCCGCTTTGCCGCCCGCTTCCCGGGGCGCGTGGCCGTTCTGCACAGCCGCCTCACCGATGGCGAACGGTATGATACCTGGCGGCGCGCCCGGCTGGGCTTGTTCGATATTGTGGTGGGGCCGCGCAGCGCCCTTTTTACGCCGCTGCCAAATCTGGGCGTGATTATTTTGGATGAGGAACATGATCCCAGCTACAAACAGACGCCGCCCGTTCCGCCGCCTTATTACCACACGCGTGAAACGGCCGTGGCCCTGGCCCAAATTGTGGGCGCTACGGTGATCATGGGCAGCGCAACTCCGGATATCGTCACCTATCATCAGGCGCAGAGCGGCCGTTTTCAACTGTTGGAGCTGCAAAGGCGCGTGATGGGGCATCGCCAGCGTTTAGAGAGCCAGGCAGAGCGCCTACAGCTAACCAACCTTTACCAGCACGACAGTGAAGACCCAGACGACGCCCTGACCATTCCCTTGCCGCCCATTCAGATTGTGGATTTACGCCAGGAGCTGCGAGCAGGCAACCGCTCGATTTTTAGCCGGGCGTTGGAAAAAGCGATTACAGAAACATTGGAACGCGGCGAGCAGGCGATATTGTTTCTAAACCGGCGCGGCTCGGCCACTTTTGTCATCTGCCGCGACTGCGGCTATGTGGCCACCTGCCCCCGCTGCGAATTGCCCCTCACCTACCATCGCCATAACATGATGCTGGTATGCCACCACTGCGGCCGTCGCGAACCGCACCAGACCGAGTGTCCCCAGTGCCAGTCCAAGCGCATTCGCTACTTTGGCCTGGGCACGGAAGAAGTGGCCGAGCGGGTGCAGCAGCGCTGGCCAGAGGCCCGCATCACCCGCTGGGACCGCGACACCACCGCCGGGCGCAACACGCACGAGACGCTGCTGGCCAGCTTCATTAACCAGGAAGCCGACATTTTGGTGGGTACCCAGATGATCGCCAAGGGGTTGGATTTGCCGCTGGTGACGCTGGTAGGCGTTATATCAGCCGATGTGTCGCTGGGGCTGCCCGATTACCGCACGGGGGAGCGTGCCTTCCAGGTTTTGGCCCAGGTGGCCGGGCGCGCCGGGCGCGGTTTGCTGGGCGGCCGGGTCATTATTCAGACGTATAAGCCGGAGCATTACGCCATTCAAGCTGCCGCCGAGCATGATTACGCCTCGTTTTACATTGACGAGATTCGCTTTCGGACGCAGCACAGCCTGCCGCCGTTCCGGCGCATGGCCCGGCTGCTGCTGATCGATCCCATTGATGAGCGGGGGAAGCGAGAGGCGGAGGCACTGGCTAAAGGGCTGCGGCTGCACATTCGGGAAAAGGCTTTGGCGGCGTCGGAGATTTTGGGGCCTGTGCCGCCATTTTTCAACCGGGTAGACGGCCGTTTCCGCTGGCAAATCATCGTGCGCTCCCCGGACCCAAACCGCCTGCTGGCCGACTTCCCCATTCCCGCAAAGTGGATGGTGGACATCGACCCCGTAAGCACACTGTAGGAAATACCCCCGCCAGGACTCGAACCTGAATCTATCGCTTAGGAGGCGATTGCTCTATCCATTGAGCTACGAGGGCTTAAGCTGCATGAGACCCAAAGGGATTACTCTTGACGGGCCACATACGCGCAAACCAAACCCTTTGGGTCTAGGGTTCTAAGTTTGCAGCATTTTCTTTGTTGTGGCATATAATAAAGGACAGGTTTGCTGCGCCGCAATGGTAACGTAAACCAGGTGTAGAAACAAAATCTTATTGGGAGTAGGATGGAAGAAACCAGACAATTGCCGTTTTTTGTTTACGGCACGCTGCTGCCGGAGCAACCGAACCACTTTTTGTGGGAATCAGCTATTGTCACTATGGAGCCTGCAATATTTCTCGGCGGTAGACTGTACGATATGGGCTACTATCCCATGCTGATAACGGCCGTTCCCAGCGAAATAGTCCAGGGCATGGCCATAACCGTCAAACCAGCTCTTTATAAAGCCGTGACGCAGCGGCTGGACGAGCTGGAAGGCTACAATCCGGAACAGCCTGACGAATCTGAGTACCAGCGGCAAGCGGTTGACATCATCTTAGAAGACGGCCGTTGCCAACAAGCCTGGATCTACGTGGGCCATGCAGCCTATGTGCAAGACAGGCCCGTTATCGCCGGTGGCAGCTGGGCAAACCACGTCGCCAACAAACAGCCAGGCCTGCAAAAGTGGTGGAACAGCATCCGTACCGTTGCAGGACTTCACAAAAATAGGAGCAACGGGTAACTCACTATTGGGTTACTTAGAATACACTGGCACAGTCAACAACACATTCCCATTTATCGATTTCCCACGCCGCCAAGCTAACGATGCAATTTTGTATTTTATTTCATCGTTAGCCTATATCATTAAGAAACGGGAAGAATGAAAATGAAAAAAATTGGTGTTTTAACCAGCGGCGGTGACGCGCCCGGCATGAATGCTGCGGTCCGTGCTGTGGTTCGGGCTGGCATTTCCGCTGGCGCAGAAGTATATGCAATTTATGAAGGCTACCAGGGCATGGTGGATGGCCGGGCCTGGATACGGCCGATGAACTGGAAAGATGTCGGCGGCATTCTCTACCGCGGGGGCACCGTTATTGGCACCGCCCGCTGTGATGACTTTCGGGAGCGACACGGCCGTTTGCGGGCGGCGCGCAACTTACTGGAAAACGGAATAGATAGCCTGGTGGTCATTGGCGGCGATGGCAGCCTGACGGGCGCTAATGTCTTCCGCCAGGAATGGCCCGGCCTGCTGGATGAACTGGCTCAGAACGGTGAAATTCCGTACGAGCTGTCGCAGGCCCACCGCCAGCTAACCATTGTGGGGCTGGTCGGCTCCATTGATAACGATATGTGGGGTACCGACATCTCCATCGGCGCCGACACGGCGCTGCATCGCATCACGGATGCCGTGGACGCCATCTCCAGCACGGCGGCCAGCCACCAGCGCTCATTTGTAGTGGAAGTGATGGGGCGTCACTGTGGCTACCTGGCCCTCATGAGCGCCATCGCCACCGGTGCAGACTGGGTACTTATCCCCGAATCGCCACCGGATCTGGACGAGTGGGAAAACAAGATGTGTGCCGTGCTGAAAAAGGGTCGTGAAAACGGCCGTCGCGACAGCATTGTCATTGTGGCCGAAGGAGCGCAAGACCGGCACGGCAACGAAATAAGCTGCGGCTATGTACAGCAGGTCTTAGAAGAACGCCTGCAAGAAGATGCGCGCGTTACTATTCTTGGTCACGTGCAGCGCGGTGGGTCTCCCAGCGCTTTCGACCGGAATCTGAGCACGCTTTTGGGGGCAGCGGCCGTCGATACCATCATGGCTGGCCAGACAACCGGAGAGGCGACCCTGATTGGCCTGAAGGGCAACAAAATAATCCGCCATTCCCTGGAAGAATGTCTGCAAAAAACGAAAGAAATTGGCGAGGCAATTAAGAACTGCGACTTTGAGAAAGCAATGGAGCTTCGCGGACGTGGCTTCCGCGAGGCGTTCCAGACGGTGCGCACCCTGGTGCGTGCGCTGCCCCATGATATAGCAGAAGGGCAGAAACAGTTTCGCATTGCCGTTATTAACGGGGGGGCCCCGGCACCTGGCATGAATACGGCCGTTCGCGCGGCCGTGCGTTTGGGGCTGGATAAGGGCCACGCTATGCTTGGCATTTCCAATGGCTTTGCCGGCTTTGCCAACAACGAGATCGTCGAGCTGAACTGGATGAGCGTTAACGGCTGGGCCTATCTGGGCGGTTCCGAATTAGGGACAAACCGGCATATTCCATCCAACAGTGACTTCTACAAAATTGCCCGAAATATTGAAGAGCACAATATTCAGGGATTGTTGATAATTGGCGGATGGTCCGCGTATATCGCTGCCCTGGAACTTTACCAGCGGCGCAGCCATTTCCCCGCCTTCAATATTCCCATCGTTTGCTTTCCAGCAACCATCGATAACGACCTGCCCGGCTCTGAATTGAGCGTGGGGGCAGACAGCGCCCTGAACAGCATCATCGACTCCATCGATAAAATTATTCAATCGGCCGTAGCCTCGCGGCGCGTTTTTGTGGTAGAAGTAATGGGAGAGCGCTGCGGCTACCTGGCGCTGATGGGCGCCCTGGCGACGGGAGCCGAGCGGGTATACCTGCATGAAGAAGGCGTGCGCCTGGCGGATCTCGCCCGGGATGTAGAGTTGCTGGTTGCCGGTTTTAAATCTGGCAAGCGGCTGGGGATGGTCATCCGCAGCGAAGGCGCCAACGATACATATACAACTGACTTCATGTGTGCTCTGCTGGAGGAAGAAGGCGGCGATTATTTCACGGCGCGCAAGGCGGTATTGGGCCACATGCAGCAGGGGGGCAATCCATCACCATTTGATCGCATTTTTGCCACGCGCCTGGCCACCAAATGTATCGGCTTTCTGGAGGACAAGATCGGCCAGACGGCACAGGAAAGCGCCTGCATCGGCTTACAGAGCGGCTCGTACAAATTTACCGAGTTCCACGATATGCTGCGCCTGATGGACCTGGAAAACCGGCGCCCCAGGCAGCAGTGGTGGATGCAGCTAAGACCCATCGCCCGCACGATGTCTAACAAGTTAATCAACGGCAAGGAACCTCTTACGGACTCTGTTTTGGGCAATGAAGATTTGGTGTGAAACACGGCCGTTTTCTTGACAGGGGCTTTGCAACAATCCTAAAATGAACTTGTTGCTCCAAGGAAGTGTATGCACCCATTCTGACTAATTTGATGAAAAAAGTCTACCAAAACCCCCTCCTCGCCCTCATAGTCCTGCTCACCTTTGTCGGTCTGGGCTGTCAGGCCTCAGCCTTACTCCCTTTCTCCAACAGCAGCGCCGACGAAGAAGCGATTGTATCGGCGGCAGTTGCTACGTTAGAGGCTCAGGAAGAGGAAGCGGTTATAAATGTCAGCGCCCCTGCCCAAACAACAGAACTCATTACGGCCGATTTAGAGAATCGATTTATAGACATTTACAAGCGAGTCAATCCGGCCGTTGTTCACATCTTTGTCTTTGATACTGGAGGCGCTTTTCTGGGCACCGGCAGCGGCTTTGTTGTCGATGGGCAGGGCAACATTGTGACCAACAATCATGTCGTGGCTGATGGCGACGAGTTTGAAGTTGTCTTTGCCAGCGGCGAGCGCAGCCTGGCTACCCTGGTAGGCACCGATGTAGATAGTGACCTGGCGGTGATACAGGCAAACAGCCTGCCGTCGGATATATTGCCTGTGCCGCTGGGTGATTCAGGCAACTTACAGGTGGGGCAGTTTGTGGTTGCCATTGGCAATCCATTTGGTGAGGCCGGGTCCATGTCTATTGGGGTTGTCAGCGGGCTGGGGCGCACGATTGAGTCTCAGCGCATAGCCGCCGGGGGCGGCAGTTTCTCCATTCCTCAGGTTATTCAAACCGACGCGGCCATTAATCCCGGCAACTCCGGAGGCCCGTTGTTAAACCTGAATGGAGAGGTCATTGGGGTAAACAGCGCAATCTTGTCCACCTCTGGCGCTAACTCCGGTGTGGGATTTTCTATTCCTGTAAATGCGGTGCGCAATATTGCTCCGGCCCTTATTGCCGATGGCGAATACAGCTATCCGTACATCGGCATTAGCATGTGGCCCCAGGCGTTTACCCTGCGCCAGTTAGAAAGATTAGAATTGCCGCCGAATGGCGTATTTGTTACCGGGGTTAGCGAAGGAACGCCAGCAGAGCAGGCCGGGCTAATTGGGCACAACCTGTCGGTAGACTTTGTGGCCAATGGTGATTATATTGTGGCCATCAATGACAAGCCTGTGCGAAATTCCGACGAATTGCTAAGCTATCTTGTTTTTGAAACAACGGTGGGCGAAACGGTCGAGTTAACGGTGATCCGAGACGGAGAAACGCTCAAGCTCCCGCTAACGTTGGGAGAACGGCCGTAGCCAGTTGAGCCAAAATCCCACAAATCCACCCGCTCATTTCGCCGTTTACCGTTATCAAACTCTTATTTCTCAGTACATTTACAGGAGGTCGTATGATTACCCAGGAACAATTCCAGGCGTTATTGTCTTTTGAACCTGCTGAAGCCAAGGTGCTGTCCCTCTATCTCAGCACCGACAGCGGTGAGGAATCGATAGAAGCGATCAAGCTAAAGGCCAAAAACCTGCTGCGGGAGGTCTCCGGCCTAGAAGAAGATGTTCAGGCAATTGAAACGTACCTCAACCACACTTATGATTGGTCCTCTGCCGGGCTTGTTATCTTTAGCAGCCAGGGCGGCGCGTTTTTCCAGGCATTTCCTACGGCCGTCTCTTTCCAAAACCGTCTCCGCACAGCCCTCAAACCCTATCTGAAACCACTCGCTCACCTGCTGGAATATTACGCACATTATGGCGTTATTCTGGTAGATCGCGTCGGCGCACGCTTTTTTGCCTACCATCTGGGTGAGCTGGAAGACAGCAATGGCTATATGGGCGAAGAGATCCACAAGCTAAAGCAGGGCCGAGGCTCATCGGCCGTCGGGAGGCGAGGTGGAACCGGCGGGGCCAGCCGTGAAGAAGAAAATGCTCGGCGCAACCTGCGGGAATCGGCCGCCGCAGCAGCCGATTTTTTTGCCAACAAACCAATTCGGCGGCTCTTTTTGGGCGGCACGGCCGAAAATATAGCCCAGTTCCGTGAGCTGCTGCCCAAGCAGATGCAGAGCTGCCTGGCCGGTACCTTAACCATCGATATGAATGCTGGCGAGCATGAGGTGCGTGAAGAAGCAATTAACCTGCTCCAGGCGGCAAATACCGAAAGAGAAAAGAAATTGGTCAAATCCTTGCTGGATGCTCAGGCTGGGGGTGGCAACGCCGTGTTGGGGCTGGACAATACGCTGGAGGCAATCAGCAACCGACGGGTGCAATCCCTGATTGTCAGCGATGGCTACCAAATGCCAGGCTTTGTAGACCACAGCTCCGGGTTCATTGTGGCCAATCTGGCAAAAAGCCCGCTGAGCGAAAGGGAGCTAACGGCCGTTGACGATGTTATCGACAGCGCCTTTACCCTTAGCCTGAACCAGGGCGCCCACGTGGAAGTTATTCGGAACGATCCAGATTTGGACAACGCCGGCAAGATTGGGGCGCTGCTCCGTTTTTAATGTGAGATTGGAGACTGGAGATTAGGGATTAATCTCCAGTCTCTAGTTACCAGTCTCCCTGCAATGCCCAGAAACATTCCCCAATTTATTCACAGTCTGGCTTCTGCCACATCACCGCCAAACTGCGAAAACCCCTACGAATATGAACGGCCGTACAGTGCCTCACGCCGCCACAATTTACAGCAATATCTTTCGCTAATGGCCCAGCAACAGCCCAGGTTGCTGCTCGTGGGCGAGGCGCCGGGCTACCGCGGCTGCCGCCTGACCGGCATTCCCTTTGTTAGCCCACACCTGTTGGCCGGGCTGGGCAGCCGCTTTGGCTTGACCAGAGACCAATTTCAGCCCGCTGATGAATGGCCACAGATCCAGCGAGAGGCCAGCGCCACAATCGTGTGGCAGACCGTTGGTCAGCGCCAGCCACTCCCGCTTTTGTGGAACATTTTTCCGTTTCATCCTTACCAACCGGAAAAGCCACAGTCCAACCGCACACCTACGACTAAAGAAATTGCTTTGGGACGGCCGTTTCTGGACCAGATCTGCCAACTTTTCCCCCAGGCAATGCTGATCGCCGTGGGCAAAAAGGCGTCTGGGGCCTTGAAGAGCTGGCAAATTGAGCATACGGCCGTAAGACATCCTTCTCATGGTGGTGCAAAAACCTTCCAGGCAGCGTTGAGTAGCATAAAGCAACCATAAAATTGCTGTGAACCGGCAAATCTTTCGGGTATAATTTTTTGCCATGCCGGTTTCAAGCGATTCATCGCACCATCTATAGGAGGACTTCATGAACGAATCATCGCTGTTGGACTTACGGCCGTTATCCGTCGCTGAGCTATTTGACCGGGCATTTCGCCTCTACCGCAATAACTTTGGGCTCTTTCTGGGCATTGTGGTCATAACCCAGCTCCCCATCTTCATCATTCAAATCTTACTGGTCATTTTGGAAGGCACTTCCGGTGAAATTAGCACCACCTTGACAACCGGACAGTTTCGGGGTCCCGCTATTGTGGCCTTTATTGGCGGAGCCCTTATTGGGGTCATATTTACGCAAGTGGGTGCCGCCGCCCTCACACAGGCCATTTCAGACAGCTATTTGGGCCGAACGCTCAACCTGGGTGATGCGTTTCGCCGCATCGGCGGCACCTGGTTTACGCTCATTTTTGCTACCATTGTTTCCGGTCTCGTTCTCGGTGCATTGGCAATTCCGGTTGTTCTGCTGGCCAATATTCCCTGCATTGGGTTTATTATCGGCATAGTGGGGATGCTCTATGTCATTGCCGTTGGCAGCATCCTGGTTTCCCTTCTGCCGCCCGTCGTCGTTTTAGAGAAAGGTGGCGTCATCAACTCGATTAAGCGCGCCTGGGCTTTGGGGAAGCTGCGTTTTTGGTGGGTCGTTGGCTATTTATTTTTACTGGGGATATTATCCTTACTGGTAATTGAGGGTCCCTCAGCATTGCTGCTTTACCTTTTTGAGATAGTTCTTGGCGATACAGACGTTGTCTTGCAAACAGTTGTACAGCAGACAGCCAATCTATTGCTGTCCGCTATATTTCTGCCCATCCGTCTGGCCGCCATCACGCTGATGTACTTTGACCTGCGCGTCCGCTTTGAAGGGTTCGATATCATGGTGCTGGCCGCAGCCAGCGAGGACTTCCGTATCAATGTATCCGACTTAACCACTAAAACGACCCTGTAAATTATGACTGTACTTTCTAATAACCTGCAACCGCTGAGCATGGCTCAGCTGCTGGATCGGGCGATTCGCCTGTACCGCAACAATTTCCTCATCTTTATTGGCATTGTGGCTATTGCCCAGGTACCGGCAACGGCCGTTAACATGGTGGGTGTCTGGCTGGCCCCGACACTCGAACCTACCT
>JBHIWP010000165.1:0-12190 GCA_041987425.1 Promineifilaceae bacterium (SeqCode)
ATCAACCGTTGATCGTAAGCAAAAACGGCCGTAAATTTGCCACCTCAGCCATTGCCCTGCATGCCATCATCATCAACGAGCAAGAGCAGTTTCTGCTGCTTTCATCGCCGCGCCGCAACGGCCGTAACGAGTGGCAAACGGTGTGCGGCGGGCTGGAAGCGGGCGAGACGGTGCTGGATGGCATTTTGCGCGAGGTGCGCGAAGAGGTGGGGGATATTCGGGTACGGCCGTTAACCGTCCTGCACAGCGATACGTTTCACTACGATGAAAAAGTGCCGTTCATGGTGGGTATTTACTACCTGTTGGGCTACGAAGGTGGCCAGGTAATACCCGGTGACGACATGACCGGGAGTGACTTCCGCTGGTGGGGAGTGGAAGATCTGGAAACGGCCGTTGACCGTCAAAAAGCCTCTCTTCACGTGTCCACCCATTTATGGATGTTGCGCCGGGCGGTGCAGCTGGCCCGTTTGATCGAGTTGGACGAAGGGCTAGACACGGCCGTCTTGCAGCCGCCATTGTGACTCTCATGAATGTCATTGTTCGCCGAGCGTGCAAAAGTGATATAGAAGCGCTGTGTCCTTTGATTCACGCTTTTCACGAGTTTCACGCAGCCGGGCTGCCGCTGCATTTAGCTTCTTTAGGAGAGTTGAAATCGTTTGATACGACAGAATTAGTTGAGAGGCTGCTGGAAATTTTGGGGAATGCGGAAGCGGCTATCTTTGTAGCAGAAAGCGATGGACGGCTCATGGGCTTTGCCGAAGTTTATTTTCGGCAAGATGGGGCAAATACGGCCGTCATTGGTCACAAATACGGCTATTTGCAAAGCCTGATGGTGTCGGAGAAAGTAAGAGCAATGGGAATAGGTAAGCAGCTGCTTCAGCAAGCAGAAAAATGGGCTCAGGGAAAAGGAGCCGAAGAAATGCGGCTGGAGATCTGGGATTTTGAGCAAGGTCCACTAAAATTTTATGAGAAGCTGGCTTACAAAACTTTGAAGCGTACGCTGGTGAGAGAGTTGGAATGAAGCCTGTACGTATTGAGCTGCCCACGGAATTTGACGTCGGTTCCGTCAACAGCTACTTGTTTGCAGACCCCGAGCCAATCCTGGTGGATTGTGGCGTGGAGACCGCAGAAAGCTGGGAGGCGCTGCAGGCTGGTCTAGCCCTGCACGGCCTCTCCCCGGCCGATATTCGCCGCATTATCATTACCCATCCCCACATAGACCACTTTGGCCTGGCTGCCAAAATTGCCAAACTTAGCGGCGCGCCGGTTTTGATTGCCGATCTCGGGGCCGAATGGCTCATCGATCCCAAGAAATATTTTGGCTTACGAGCCACTTATTACCGCGAGCACTTTCTGGTTCAGGCAGGCATTCCTGAGGCGACGGCCCAGGTTATTTTGACTTACTTTGACCAAATAGCCGATAAGATTTCCCCCGTTCCCGCTGAAAATATTCAAACGTTCGGCATTGGTGACTCATTGGCAATGGGCGGGGCCGCGTGGCAGGTGCTGCACATGCCGGGCCACGCCAGCCATCAGACCTGCTTTTATCAGCCGGAGAGCCGCCAATTTATGTCGGCCGACATGCTGCTGCCCAAAACCCCGACGCCCATTGTAGAACGGCCGCTCCCCAACCAGCCGCGTCAGCCCAGCCTTCCCCTCTTTATGGAATCGCTCAACCGCTGCGAAGCATTAGAGATCGACACAGTTTATCCAGGCCACGGTGAGCCGTTCCAAGATCATCGCCAGCTTATCCAAAAGCAGCGCGAGCGCATTCACCAGCGCAAAGCTGAAGCACTGTCGCTGGTTCAGCAGGGTCACCGCACGGCTTATGCTCTGGTAAACCAAATGTATGCCCATTATCCTCCAACCTTTCGCTTTGCCGGGCTGTGGATGCTCATTGGCTACCTGGATTTGCTCCAGGCGGAAGGAGCTATTGTCCAAGAGACGATAAACGGCGTCTGGCATTTTAAGGAAAAAGGAGAGTAGAGTTTGGAGATTAATCTCTACTCGCCAGTCTCCAATTTCTCCAAAACATTATGATCGAAGTCGCACAAATTCAACAACTCCCTTGCTTTCACCGAACCGATATTCCCACAGAGTACCTGGACGTAATGGGCCACATGAACATTCGCCACTACATGGGTCTGTTTGACGAAGCCGCCTGGCGCTTTTTTGAGGCGTTTGGCATGACTAAGGACTATTACCGGACTACCGATGGCGGCGCCTTTGCCCTGGAGCAGCACATCCGCTATTTGGCCGAAGTTCATGTAGGCGAAACGGTAGCCATTTACACGCGGATCAACGGCCGTACCGCCAAGCGCATCCACTTCATGCACTTTATGATTAATGAAAGCACCGAAAAGCTGGCCGCTACCCTGGAAACCGTCACTTCCCATGCCAATACCGCCACCCGTCGTACTTCTCCATTTCCGGCAGAAATTGCCGCAGCCATCGACGGGATTCTCAAAGAACAAAATCGGCTAGAGTGGGAGGCACCGCTGTGTGGTGTGATACGGCCGTAAATTAAATCGGTAAATACAATAAAAAGGTGCTGCGCAGCGCCTATGCCAAAGGCGAACTGGGTGCAAGCTAGACGGCGAGTTTTGTTTGGCTGCAAATTTTTTCACTATTTCGTGAGCCATTAGAAACGATTAAAATAAGGGCAAATTGTTTGTCAATAAAAGGAGATTAAGCGTGAACCAATTAAGTCGTTTCAACTGGCAGTATGCAGCCGTGTTTCTCATGGCGATTGGCCTGCTCTTGATCTTGATTCAACCTTCAGCTTCAGCCCAACAAACTGAGCCAGACATAGCAGAGCTGATGGAACGGGTAGATCAACTGGAGCAAGAAGTTGCCAGCCTCAGAGATTCTGCACGTGGTGATCTACAGGCAGACAGAAGTGTGCTTGACGTAGCCGATGGTGAGCTGGCACCGATGAGTATTGTTATCGTCCTTTATGCCAGCTTTTGTGCGCTCTGGGCCCAGAATAAACGCCGCAACGCTGTGCTGTGGTTTATTCTTGGAGCATTATTTAATGTATTTACCGTTTTGGTGCTGCTTTACATAAACTGGTCAGAACGAGAAGCAGTAATTTAGGATAGGATTAATTTCCCCTGCGCCACGCCCCTATTGAGAAAGTTTTCCCATTCGGTGATCGAAGTGTTGTTTGTTAGGATTATCCTGTACCTTTTGTAAAGATTTATTGGGCAGCGCATCGGGCGCTCAGAGCGATGAAATTCGTTACTAATATTTGTAGAGGACTGTAGACATTATGAAAAAGTGGCAGGCTTGGTTAGAAAATTTATCTCCAGAAGAATCGCTGTGGCTAACGGCCGTATTTATTTCGGCAATGTTAGGCACCATGGTCAGCAGTGTCATCTTGCGTTGGGGTCTGAGTACTTATGACGGCACCCTGGCCAAATTAGCCATCTGCCTCTTGGCCACGGCCGCTTATGGCGGCGCAGTTGTTTCTGTATTCTCCGTTTTGTTTCCAGAGACGCGAAAGGCCATAAAATACATCTTCAACGATAAAAAATAAAGCGCAAATATCCTATCGCACCAAAATAAAAAGCGGCTGACGTGCATTTTACGTCAGCCGCTTTGTGTTTACGCAGCTCGCCGCAGGGCGCCTACAATTGCTAACAAAACAACTGCGCCCAGGATTGCAACCAACAAGCTATAGAAATTGAAGCCAGTTGCCGGAGCCAGCCCCAGCAGCCCTACTAAAAATCCACCAATGAGGGCGCCGACGATGCCCACGACAATGTTGGCAACCATCCCCATTTGGGCGTTGCGTTTCATAATAATGCTGGCAATCCAGCCAGCGACACCGCCCAGAACAATCCACAAGATAATGCTAACTAAATCCATGACAATCTCCTTTTTCGAGTCGCTAGAAGGTTCAATGTTAGCTCGTTGCCTGAACAGAAATTCTATCCATTAAAACCCACTGTTTCAGCAAAGTTACGAGCAGTTTAAAAAATAGCTATGGTATAGTTCCTCTAGCAATATGATTGGCCCAATTTTGAACGATTAAGTAACCTCTGGTTTTGAGGAAAAAATAATGAAAATAAACGAACTATTTAACCAGGCCCCGCCTGTTCTAGGTAATCAGTTTGAAGCGGATCGCGTGCTGCGCTCGTACTTGCGGCGGGTGCTGCCGCCAGAGATTTTGGCCCAAATCGAGCCGTCTCTGCGAGAAATGGGCCGCCTGGCTGGCGGCGAACTTTACCAGATGCAGCTGGCAGATCGGCTGAATGAGCCTGTGCTAACCCAGTGGGATCCGTGGGGAAACCGCATTGACCAGATTGAGCTATCGCCGCTCTGGCAAAGAGCGGAAAAGGTGGCGGCGGAACACGGTGTTGTGGCGGCTGCCTATGAGGGGAAACACGGCCGTTTCGACCGCATCTTCCAGTTTGCCCTGGCTTATCTTTTCCACCCCTCCACCGACGTGTATACCTGCCCGCTGGCAATGACCGACGGCGCTGCCCGCACCCTGCTAAGCTCAGGCAATCAGACGCTAATGGACCGGGCCGTGCCCCACCTCATCAGCCGCGATCCGGCGCAGTTTTGGACCAGCGGCCAATGGATGACCGAATCAACTGGCGGTTCTGACGTGGGGCTATCGGAAACCGTTGCCAGACTGAATGAAAATGAGGAGTGGCTGCTGTACGGTCGTAAATGGTTTACCTCTGCGGCAACGTCGCAAATGACGCTGACGCTGGCTCGCCCGGAAGGCAATCCGCCCGGCGGCAAGGGATTGGCGCTGTTTTACCTGGAAACGCAGGCTGAAGACGGTCGTCTGCAAAACATCGAAATTTTGCGCCTGAAGGATAAGCTGGGCACGCGTAAGGTGCCTACCGCTGAGCTGATGCTGCAGGGGGCAACAGCCGTTCCCGTCATGGGGCTGAACAACGGCGTGCGCAACATTGTGCCCATGCTGCACCTCACGCGCACCTGGAACAGCGTCTCGGCAGCCTCCTTTATGCGCCGCGGCATGGCCCTGACCCGCAGCTACGCCCAAAAGCGCGTGGCCTTTGGCGCGCCGCTGGCCCAAAAGCCGCTGCACCTGGACACGCTGGCCTGGATGCAGGCCGAAACGGAAGCAGCTTTCCACCTTACATTCTTTTTGGTGGAGCTGATCGGCAAAGATGAAGCGGGTGATATTAGCGAAGAGGGAGCCCACCTGCTGCGGCTGCTCACCTCGCTGGCGAAGCTGACGACGGGTAAGCAGGCGGTGACCGTCACCAGCGAAGTGCTGGAAGCCTTTGGTGGCGCAGGTTACGTGGAAGATACGGGCCTGCCGGTGCTGCTGCGCGACAGCCAGGTGCTGCCCATCTGGGAAGGCACCACCAACGTGCTCTCACTAGATGCCCTGCGGGCGCTGGGCAGCCATGGCGAGCCGCTGCTGGCTCTGGCCCAAGAGGTGGAGCGCTGTGCAAAAGCGGCTAAAGACGGCCGCTTGAAAGCAGCGGGGGATGTGGCGGATACGGCCGTAGCTCAGGCCATGAACTGGCTGCAAAACAACCTGGCTGACCGCAGCACCCTGGAAGCTGGCGCTCGTCGCTTTGCCCTGACGCTTGGTCGGGCATTGGCCCTGGCAAAGCTTGTAGAGCAGGCTCAGTGGTCGCTAGATGTGGAACAAGACGGCCGTGCCCGGGCTGCCGCCTGCCGCTTTGCCCAAACGCCCATAAACCAGATTGTCACGATTGACCCCGCTGATGCGGCAAGTTTAGCTGATGATTTGTAGGTGGAGACCGGAAATTGGAGACTGGAGATTGGTCTAGTCTAAAGTCTCCAATCTCCAATCTTCGATTGCTTCCATTCGTGATTCATAAAAAGTAAGGTATCATTCTACGTAAACCACAAAAAGTAATTGGAAAACTGAAAGGCTATAAATGGTTTACGTTTAGGAAAACAAAAGCTCTGCTAAGTTGAAACTATTTTAAAACCCTTTTTGTTCTCCACTTAGGACCATCCCAATTTAAACCAGACAATAACTTTAAAGAAGGAGAGACAGCGGTGAAATTAAGAAGTGTGCTATTTTTGGCGATGATGCTCCTGACTTTGGCGGCCTGTGCTGAAGAGCCGCCTGCGCCGGAAGCGTTGCCCACCGACTATAACTACGCGAGTGGTGTTCTTAACTCTTCTGTGGCGCTTGGCGGCGTCGTGATACAGATAACGGATGTGCAAGTGTATGCCAGTGACGGCAACATTGCCGCCGGATATGTGTATGTGGTGCCGACGGTAAACGTAACAAATCAAAATGAAACGGCCGTTTCCAGCCGGGACTTTACCCTGGTGGATGAGTATCTAAACGAGTATGAATCGTGGCAAACCAACGTTGCTTTTGGCTCGGCTCTGAATGCCATGCCAGATGCGGTGGCCCAGGGCGAAAATGCCTCATCGAACCATGTGTTCATTGTTCCTGCCGCTTCCTTACAGGCCAATCTTAAACTGCGCTGGGATTCCCCCGTCACCCTCTCTCGCATTGACGTCGCTCTGGGCGATCTCAGTACAGTAGGGCAGTAAATCACTTGAAGTCATTTACCCGCCAGGAAATCGTTGAAAAACGGCAGAGAGGTGAAAATGAAACCTGAATTCCCAGATGCGACGGAACTACTGCGGCAAATGCAAGGCGGGGAGCGCACGGCCGTTTCCGTCGTCGAGGAACACCTGGAGCGGTTAGAGGCAAACCATTTGCGCTTGAATGCGGCCGTTCACGTATTTAGGGATGAAGCTCTGACTGAGGCTAAAAACCCTCGCCCCGGGCCACTGTCCGGCCTGCCCGTGAGTATCAAAGAAACAATCGCCATTGGCGGCTACAGCGTTACGGCTGGTTCGCAGCGCATGCCGCCAATCCGCTGGGAGCAGGATGCCCCGGTGGTGCGCAGGCTGCGGGAAGCAGGCGCCATTGTGCTGGCCCGCAGCAACGTGCCAGAGTTTGCCATGGCGGGGGAGACGGAGAATCTGCTGTACGGCCGTACCAACAACCCGCTCAATGAATCCCGTACGGCCGGAGGTTCCTCGGGCGGCGAAGGCGCGCTGGTCGCTTCCGGCTCTACGGCCTTGGGCGTCGGGACCGATCTACTTGGCTCTATCCGTATTCCTGCCTCATTTAGTGGCATTGTAGGCTTCAAGCCTGCTTCCGGTGCGGTGAGCAAAGAGGCTGTCTGGCCCGATTTGCAGGGCCTTTATCTGGACTCCTGGCTGGCCGTGGGCCCGCTCACCCGCTCCGTGCGGGATGCCCGGCTGGTGTACAACGTTATCGCCGAAACGCCGCTGCCTGCCGCCCAAACGACTCGCGGGCTGCACCTCATCACGCCCACCCGTTTTGAGCTGGAAGCCAAAGCAGACTGTATCAACGCCGCTTATGTAATGGCCCAAACGGAGCTGGAGATTGCCGGGATGGTGGTGGCGGAACGGCCGTTTCCCGACGTAAAAACCCACTTTCTCAATCTGCAACAAATTCTGGCGGCTGAGTTGGAACGGCCGTTTTACGAGATGCTCACTACTGCCGATGGCCAGAAATTCAGCCTGGTTGCCGAAACGCTCAAGCAGGCCATTGGCAAAGGCACTATCTACAGCGGCCTCTTCCAGCTGCTGGCCGTTGTGCCTGTTCTGAAGCCCCGCCGGGAAGGGCGCGTGGCGGAAATTGTGAATCTGTACGAACAGGCTCGCACCGATCTTTATCAGCTTCTAGGGCGAAAGGGCGTGTTGCTGCTGCCTACAATTGGCGTGCTGGCGCCTCCACACGGCCAAATGAACCGCGCTTCGCTGCGCCCTGGCGTCAACGGCACGGTCACTGCCATGACCTTTTGCAACTACATGAACCTGCCCGCCATTACCGTTCCCGCCTGGAAGGACCCGGACCCAGAAACTGGCCTGGTGCCCGGCGTGATGCTGGCCTGCGCCCCCGGTGCAGAAGCGGCCCTGCTGGATGCAGCCGCGGCGCTGGAGGCTGGTATTTCTTAGAGAGGAACCCATGAAACGCACCCTCTTCAACGACGAACACAACATGTTCCGTGATGCCGTACGCCGCTTTGTGCAGAACGAAATTGTGCCCCACCATGAGCAGTGGGAGCACGACGGCATTGTCCCCCGCGAGCTTTGGCTGAAGGCGGGCGAGCTGGGCTTTTTGTGCATGGACGCGCCAGAGGCGTATGGCGGCCTGGAAATTCAGGATTTTCGCTACAATGCCATCCTGACGGAGGAACTGACGCGGGCCGGGGCTTCTGGCGTGGGCTTTGGCCTGCACAACGACGTCAATATGTCGTACTTCCTCAAATACACCAGCGACGAGCAAAAGCAGCGCTGGCTGCCCAAAATGATCAGCGGTGAAATGATTACGGCCATTGCCATGAGTGAGCCAGGGGCGGGAAGTGATTTGCAGGGGGTGCGCACAACGGCCGTTCGCCAGGGCGATCATTACGTGGTCAATGGCCAAAAAACGTTCATCACCAACGGCATCAACAGCGACGCGGTCATTAACGTCGTCAAGACCGATCCGGGCAAGGGACATGCGGGCATTAGCCTGCTGGTAATTGAGCGAGGTATGGAAGGCTTTGAACGTGGCCGTAATCTGGAAAAAATTGGCCTGAAGGCGCAGGATACGGCCGAACTGTTCTTTGAAAATGTAAAAGTGCCTGTAGAAAACTTGCTGGGTGAAGAAGGTAAGGGATTCTACTATTTAATTAATTCTCTGCCCCAGGAGCGTCTTTCCGTAGCCGTTATTGCCGTTGCCGCCTGCGAAGCTGCCCTGGAAATGACAATACGCTACTGTCAGGAGCGCACTGCCTTTGGTCAGGCCATCGGCAAGTTCCAAAACAGCCGCTTTAAGCTGGCCGAAATGAAAACCGAGATTGAGATTGCCCGCGTCTTTGTGGATCGCTGCATTACGGAGCTAAACGCTGGCAACCTGACGGCCGAAGAAGCCGCCATGGCTAAATGGTGGACCACCGATTTGCAGGTCCGGGTGATGGACCAATGTTTGCAGCTCCACGGCGGCTATGGCTACATGCTGGAATATCCCATTGCCAAATTTTACCTGGACGCCCGGGTGCAGCCGATTTATGCCGGCACGAACGAGATTATGAAAGAGATAATCGGCCGTTCACTGGGTTTTTAGCGTTTCAACCGAGGAGCAAGCATCCTCAGATGCGTTTCTGTGTGACTCGTTCGCATCTTAGGATAGCTCACTCCACCAAACTGTAAAACTATGATAGAAAACTTAAAGACGGAGCGGCTGGTGCTACGGCCGTTACAACCACACCATATTCCGGACCTGCACAAAATATACAGCGACGTGCAAACGATGCGCTTTATGCCTTCGCTGCCCCATGCCGATGTGGCCGCCACCGAGCGCGAACTGGCGCAAAACATGAGCCATCCTGATGCGCACCACTGGGTGATTTGCCTGAAGGGGGCCGATGAGCCGATTGGCGTGGTGAATTATTTGGGCGGCACGCGGGTGCCGGGCATGGGCTACATGATCCGGCGCGACTTGTGGGGCCAGGGGATAACGGCCGAAGCCTGCCGGGCGGTGTTGGGGTATGGCTTCGAGGAGCTCGGTTACGATCGGGTGGAGCTATGGATTGATCAGACCAACTATGCCTCGCAGCGCGTGGCGCAAAAGCTCAACTTTCAGCTAAAGGGCCGACTTCCGCTGAAATATGCGCATGAAACCAAAGAGCACGTCATGCTTGTGTTTGGCCTGTGGGCGTACGAGTGGCGCGGTGAGGCAGAACCGCAGCGCCCGACCAAATTTTATCGCACGGAGCCGGTGCTGCTTGTGCATGACGTGAAGGAAACGGCCGTCTTCTACCGGGACAAATTAGGCTTCACTGTTGATTTTTTGTATGGTGAGCCGCCCAGCCACGCTGGCGTTTCGCGCGGCGACTGGACGGGCAGTGGGGCCGTTCTCCAGCTTTCGCAGGTCTCGCCGGATCGCACCATCGAGCCGTCAGGCTATCTTTACATCTTTGTCGGCAGCGATATTGATGCGCTGTTTCAGTCGTATAAGGCACGGGACGTCATGATTCGGAAGGAGCCGGAGAGCTATCCCTGGGGACTGCGCGAATTTACAATCGAAGACAACAACGGCCATTTACTGCGTTTTGGCACCCACGTTTGAGCCTCCTCCGGCAGGTTTGGTACAATCGTGCAGTTGGCGAACGGATTTTTCAGAACAACAACAGACAATTGGGCCGATTACTTACGTGAGAACGGCCGTTTCGCAGATTTTTGGTTTCAAAACTTTCCCGCTTCTTCTCGGAAGCCAAACTTTAAGTAAGCTGGCTTATACTAGGCAAGTAATCCACTGAAATATCAAACCGCACGGAGCGAAGAAAAACCTTTGCGTTCTCTGTGCCGTTGCGGTGAAACAGCCATCTTTCAGTGGAGCCATCAAACAATTAACAAGGATTAAACAGATATGAAAGGCATCATCCTATCGGGTGGGATGGGCACGCGCCTGTACCCACTCACCATTTCACTCTCCAAGCAAATTCTCCCCCTCTTCAACAAGCCCATGATTTACTATCCGCTCTCGGTCTTCATGTTGGCCGACATTCGGGATATCCTCATCATTTCCACGCCGCACCATATTGACCTCTACCAGGAGCTTTTTGGGGACGGCTCGCGACTGGGTCTCAACATTGAATATGCCGTTCAGCCTGAACCGCGCGGCATTGCTCAGGCGTTTGTCATTGGCGAGGAGTTTATAAATGGGGAGCCGTGCGCCCTCATCCTGGGCGACAACTTCCTGTATGGCCCTGGGCTTTCTAACATCTTGCAAAATGCGGGCAGGCTAACCGATGGCGGCCTGGTTTTTGCCTACTACGTACGCGATCCTGAACGGTACGGCGTGGTTGAGTTTGACGAGGACTACAAAGTGCTGAGCATCGAAGAAAAACCGGCCGAGCCAAAATCGAATTATGCCGTAACGGGCCTGTACTTTTACGACAGAGATGTGGTGGATATTGCCAAAAACCTGAAGCCATCGGCCCGGCATGAGTACGAGATCACGGACGTGAACAATGAATACCTGCGGCGGGGCAAGCTGAACGTGCAGGTGCTGGGGCGGGGCTACGCCTGGATGGACACCGGCACGCACGACAGCCTGCTGGAGGCCAGCAACTATGTGCAAACTATTGAGCACCGGCAGGGGCTAAAGGTAGGCTGTATAGAAGAGATTGCTTACCGCAAGGGCTATATTGGCCCAGAACAGCTGCTGGAAATTGCCGATTTATCCGATAAGAATGAGTATTGCACCTATCTGCGCTGGCTGGCCCAGCGCCCTAGAGAAGCGAAGAATCTATGAGCGAGATGACGATCCGGCAAATGCAGAAGACGGTAGACGAGTGGGTGCAGACGATTGGTGTGCGCTACTATTCGGAACTGACGAACACGGCCGTTCTCATGGAAGAAGTAGGCGAAGTGGCCCGCATCATGGCCCGGCAGTACGGCGACCAGAGCTTCAAAAAGAGTGACGAAACGGTCAACCTGGCCGATGAGCTGGCCGACGTGCTCTTTGTGCTCACCTGCATTGCCAACCAGACCGGCGTGGATTTAACGGCCGCTTTCCACCAAAACATGGCCAAGAAAACCACTCGCGACAAAGATCGCCACGCCAATAATCCTAAATTGCAATCTTAAAGGCCCAAAATGATTGATCCGGGGAAAAAGGAAGGGTTTATTTCTGTAGGTGGTCCATCAACTGATTCTAACGTTAGCTTGTGCATCTACAAAGATAATATAGATCTGCAAGCTTTAACCGCTTTAATTGGTTGTGAACCTACAAGGGCGCGCCGCAAGGGTGATAAAGTTGCAGATCGACCAAAGATTCCGCCAGCAGCTATAGGGCAATGGTTTCTTGAGGCACCACCTGCACTTCCGTTTGAAGAAAAAATCCAATTTCTTCTTGAATCTACTACGTCCGATAGCGATGTCTGGCAACTAATTCGCCAGTCTCACAAAATCAGAATGTCATGTGCCATTTTTCTGCATTCGTGGACAGAAGGTTTCGATCTTTCGCCCGAGATTATTTCAGGGATAGCCACTCGGTATTGGGAGTTCTCACTGTCGATGTATAGTGCTGAAGGTGATGAAATAGTGAATTCTTTTCTACAAGCTCATCAAGAGAATCAGGAAAGAAAAGATGTCAATTGACCTGGAGCGAGTGTTAGGGCAC
>JBHIWP010000166.1:0-12013 GCA_041987425.1 Promineifilaceae bacterium (SeqCode)
CTGGAGCGTTCGCCCGGTGCTGTGGTGGTTTGAAGCCACGCACCGAGGCCACTACTGGCTAAACAGGCTTACGCCAGCACCGCTGCGGCAGTGGCCAGCCCGCCGCCTTTGGGGTTTTGTGTATCCTATAAGCTATATTTTAGCGATAGGCTATCTGGTGCTAATCATCGGCCCATTTGACCAGCGCGATTGGCTGATCTTGGCTACCGTTTCAATTGCCTGGTGGGGAATGTGGGGGTTTTTGGTGTGGCTGTTATGTGGCCTGCCACGTTTTTGGCGCCGCAATCGTCGTTAGCGGGTAGGTGTCATATAGCAGAAAATATTGCAATGATAGACATCATAGAAGTTACCAACCAATCTCAATATCAGGCAATTGAACTGTTGATGCACGAATATATTGCCTGGGATACGGAGCAAACGGCCAGGCTTGGTTTGGATCCAGAACTTTTCCTCAACTTTTATTACGGTGAGGAACCAGACAGCCTGCCAAGCAAGTTCGCGCCGCCGGGCGGCTGCTTACTCCTGGCAAATCTGAATGGTCATCTGGCAGGGTGCGTCGGGTATCGTCAGTTGTCAGAGCACGTTTGTGAATTAAAGCAACTGTACGTCCGGCCTGAATGCCGCGGACATGGAATAGGCAGAGCGCTTGTAATGGAGCTGCTTCAGCGAGCGCGCTTGGGTGGCTACCAGAAAGTTAAGCTCGAAACGGGAAGCTTCATGACCGCAGCACATTTACTGTATCAATCATTTGGGTTTGAATTCTGCGAACCCTATTTCGAGATACCGGCGACTCTGCGAGAGCTTACGCACTTTATGGAATTATCGCTGAAAGAACAGTGAATGATGTTACCAGAACAGCGAGACCCCAGGTTCATTACCGTACGCCGCCTGTGCCCAACCCGAGCTGCACCAATTTGAGTGTGGACAACCTAATGACAAACGGCCGTGTCACACCATCGAAATGGCGCACGCTTGGGCACCCCACAAAGTAACAATAACCAGATTAATCTTCGATAACGAAAATCAGTTCACGGATTGCAAAATTTACAGCAATTCTTATACTTTGCGAACTCACTATTTTTCCCGGCTATCTCATTTACAAAGCAGGAAATCAGGGGGTGGCAATGTGTAGTATCACTATTGCTAACTTTCACTTGGCCTAGAAATAACTCTGAAGCAAATTAGGAATTTGCAAAGGCATCAATTTGTGGATCATATTCATCTGACGGAAAACACAGAAGCCGCTTTAGAAGCGGAATCGCTCGGGAAAAAAATTGAGTTGATAATCCTTGGGCTACCGCCCAGCGAAGTAACGCTAAACGAAATCATGGCTATCGTGGGCGCGGATAGCCTGATGCTGCTCACTATCTTCCTTTCCCTAATTTTTATTGTTCCGGTTTCCATCCCCGGTGTAAGCACCGTGTTTGGCTCCGGTATCATCCTCATCGGCCTCACTCGGATGCTCAACCGCCAACCGTGGCTGCCCAAAACTATTGGCAATCGCAAATTATCGTCTGAAAAATTACGCGAAGCGTTTGAACGAGCGCTCAAATGGTTTGAGAGATTAGAAAAGGTAAGCCGCCCACACCGCCTGCCTGCCGCAACCTCGGATGGGCTGATAACGCTGTTCAACAATCTGTCCTTCATCTTCGCGGGCCTATTGCTCATGGCGCCGTTTGGATTTGTGCCATTCAGCAACACAATTCCCGCGCTTGCCCTCATCTTCCTTTCCGTAGGCATGATGCAGCGGGATGGGCTTTTTATTCTGTTGGGTTATCTTTCCAACGCTGCCACGCTTCTCTACTTTGCCATTCTGATTGCCGCTGGCACATTTTCGATTCATGAGTTCTTTCAGTTCCTAAATTAGGCAATTGGCAAATCCCCTGTTTTAAGTTGCTGTTATTTTTTGTATACTGTTTGCGGGCGCTTTTCTACTCTGCTCTAAGCGACGCACACCTGGTCCTGCAACCTTGACAGTTCGCGCCGCCTTCGTTCGCCCTCATGGCTGATATCCCACAACGCGGAACACACCCACATTTATCGTGAAATAGAGGAACCTATGGTCGATCAATCAAGAGTTACTTCCGGCTTTGATGTCGAGTTTCTGATGAGCGAGGCGTTTATTCACTATTTTTTGCTTTGCTCTATGGAAACCGGCTCCATTCCCTGGTGGTCTGAATCCAGCGGGGTAGATGAGAATGGCGTTCCCTTCCACCGCGCCACGATTACCCACCCACATGCGGAGCTACAAGAGCAACGGCTCTATCCCGTACACCCGGATTTTGTTGGCAACGAACATCCTTTTCAAGAAATTGTAGAAACAGTCTACTCATTTCAGGCTGATGAGTTCAAGGTCAACATCTTGCCAGACGGTGACCTGGGAGCCGATATTCTTTTAACCATATTTCCCAGCGTGATTGATTTACTGCCCCAGCCGCCGGTGGTGCTTATCGAAAATCTACTTGCAGCACATTTGCACATCAGCTTCACCGTTGTATTCGATACCGGGCAAGACGGTCTGTTAAACAATATTGGCGTGGAAATAATCCTGCTAGATATTTCTGGCCCGCTCATTGACGCGGCCGAATCGCTGGGTGCGTCAAAAGAAGAAATTCTGGCAGAGATGAAATCGCAGATCGACCGGCGCGTGCCCTTTAGCCTTGCTGGCGGCGGCAGCGTACAGCGCATTGAAACCCGTAAATTTTTGGATGACCCAGACAGGCCAAATGCAATCGGCGTTTACATTAATCTGGCCCTGCAAAGCAGCCCGGATCCTACGTCGCTGCTGCCGGATCGTGGTGATAGCAGCCTGGCGCAGAATTTTCTGGAGCCTGAAGCCAAAATGGCTTTTGCCTTTCCCACAGAAACATATGCCAGGTTAAGCGACGACTTTAAATTCAAGATGGCGGTGCCCAAGCCCGACGAGCCCGGTGAGTTTCACTTCCCCCTGATGGATGGCGATGACCAGGTCGGCAAGATCAAAGACATTTCAGTGCGTCCAGAAATCATTGCCGGTGCTAACCAACCCCCTACCTTTACCAATGTGCTCGTGATCGATATCCATGGTGAGTACGCCATCGAAAATTTCTTCGACCCGGATTTCCACATGAAAATCCGCCTGGTGCCAAGCGTCAAGGAAAAAGGCGTCTTCGATTTTGAGGTCGATTTTGACCTGGAGCTAAGCCTGGCAGCGCGTCTGGTGGCAATTTTCTTGAGCACGGCCCTCACGTTCGTCATGCCAAAACTTGGACTTTCTCTACTCTTTTTGTCGCTAATAACCATTGAGATTATCGAGCGAATTGGCGAAGGCGTAGCCCAGTCCTCGGTTCAGGCCCAGCTAGACCGGACCTCGTTTCTAGACACCTTACCTCATAAGCTGACCGTGGAAGTTCGGCGTTGGGATCCGCTGTACGCTACCCATCACCGCGTCGAAACGGCCGATGTCAACATTCAGGTCAATCAGCATGGTCTTGCGTTCGATGCGAAAAACGTGTTTATCGGCCGTAGATTCCAACCGCTGCAAAATATGGTGATTCGTTCTGAAACGCGAGATGCCGATAATGTCGTAAGCGGTTTAGTCTACCGGGCCAACGATATTGGCCCTTTCCTTAACAATGACCTGGTAAACGTTTTTGCGGCAACAGACCGCATGCCCTTTGTTCAGCTTCTTCAGCCGCAAGGGGATATTGAATCCCACCGCGTTTCGCTGACGATAGACCACGTGCTAGCCCGTATTGCGGCTCAGGATCGCCACATTAAGGAGCTGGATTATTTGCCTAAGAAAGTCTCTGTGATTGACCATCAGATCTACCAGATATTAACAGTATCCCAAACTGAAGTTCCAGAAATTGAAAGCCTCAGCCGTAGGCGGCTGCGCAACGAACTGCGCAACTCAAATGGTGTGGCGTTCCGGCAACAGGCCATTGATGAACTGCAAGCAGAACTGGGCCGGGAACCGACCGAAGAGGAAATCAACGTGCGATTCAATGCAATTCTGGAAAACGCTGTAAAAGGGGCGCTGCCGGGTAGAGTGCGTGCGGAGCTAGACACCCGCATGAAGTTTGATCTGGAACCGCATGAATTTGCGGAGCTGCAGAAGCAAAAGATTTTAGTATTGGGGCGAAACCACCTGGTAATACGTAAAATGACCAGAAACGGAAAGGTCACTATCTATTATCGGGATTATGAACGGCCGTTTGAACCAAATACAGATAAACGTGATAATTTATTGTCCTTACCCCGGTATGTGCACACGGAAAGTTGATGCGAAACGAGGATCGCCGCTGACAGGCACCGCTTGACGCAGAAATGACGCCACGCTGTCGTGGCGAAGGCACCGAATTCTCGACTATACTTTGTCTGGTTTTATTAACCGCGACAATATCATTGAGGAAATAATAGATGAAAATTGATTCAAACCTGATAAAGAAGCTGCGTGCGGCCAAAGGCTGGTCACAAGAGCAGCTTAGTGAGGTGTGCGGGTTAAGCCTGCGCACAGTTCAGCGATTAGAAAACGGTGGCAACGCTTCTATTGAATCCGTGCGAGCACTGGCCGCAGCCTTTAGCATTGAGCCCACTGAGCTAATGCTTAGCGAAACAGAGACGGCTCAAACACCGCTAGATGCGGTGGCAACCGGACTTCGTGAGTTTGCCAACTTCTCTGGCACGGCAACACGCTTCGAATATTGGTGGTTTTTCCTGTTTGTGGTGCTGGTTTTGGCCGTTGCCACCATCGTCCACGAGAAAGCAAACCAAATTGTCAGCGTGATTCTGCTGCTGCCCTTGATTGCCGCTGGCACCCGACGGCTAAACGACATCGGCCGCAGCGGTTGGTGGCAGCTCTTCTTTTTTGTGCCGTTTGGGCAAATTGTTGTCCTCTATCTGATGGCACAAAAAAGCGACGCCGATTTTAATCAGCCAATGACCAACAATTTAGACGCCGCCTGACCAGGCAATGTCCCAAAAGCATTATCTCCGGGGCTAGTGAGCGCCATTTTGCAGGCGTTTTGCTGGCCCCTCACCGCTTTCTTGCCACGCTCTGGCAAATCGCCTGGCCTGCGTGATCAGATCAGCCATTGTTTGCTTTGGGCCAGCGAATAGTGGTGTGCCGACAACCAGCGCCGCTGCACCTGCCAGCCGGTAGCTGCTCACGTCCTCGGGCTGGAGTACTGTTTCTACAACAATGTTTAGGTCGGGCTGCACCTGGCGGATCGCCCGCACGTAATCGGACCCGGCGGGGCCGCCGGTGCGCAGACGGATACTGCCACACCCCTTTTGCTGCGCCGCCTGGGCGGCCAAAACGCTAATGACCCCCGGCAAATAGGCCAAGCCGCTGGTCCGGCAGCCGGATACCAGGGCGTCATCAAGCCGCGCGGAAGAGATATAGTCAATGGGGCTGTTTTGTAGGGATTGGAGCTGAACGGCCGTTTCTACCCCGCTCACCCCAATCAACAGCTTGTCCCCGGCCCGCTGGCGCAAATCGTGCAGCAGTTGGAGCAGCTCGGCACCGCCAAAGGCCACGTCCACGGCCAAAATAGGCGAAGCCAGCAGCGCATCGGCAATCGGAACAATCGTCGCCAGCGGTAAATCTCCCGGCAGCGCCACCACAATCCCCGCTTCCTTCAATTTCTCAATAGTCGTTGCTTCCATAATTTAATATTTTTTACCGCAAAGTACGCCAGGAACGCAAAGGTTTTTTATCATTCTCTGCGTACTTTGCGTCCATTGCGGTTAATTTATGAACTGCTGAATGTACTGCGCACCCCAGATGAGCATGATGATGCCACCCAGCGCCAGGTATTGGCCGTAGGGCAGTGCCGTGTCGCGGTTTACGCGGCGGCTGAGCAGTAGCAGCAGGGAGAAGATTCCGCCGAGAAAGATGCCCAAAATTAGAGCAAAAAAGATGCGGTGGAAGCCCAGCATGGCCCCCATGAGCATCGCCAGCTTCACGTCCCCCGCTCCCAACGCCCCGCGCCCCGGCCCGTAAATGAGCTGGGCCACCCAGTAGAGCAGGAAGAAAACGGCATAACCGGCAATAGCTCCTACCACCGCCAGCCGGATGTTATTCTCTTGTGGACTAACAATCAGGCTGGTGAGCAGGGCAATAACGGCCGCAGGAATCGTCACCACGTCAAAAATGAGCTTGTGCTCTAAATCGGTGACAATAATCAAAATAAGAACGGAAATATGAAAGCTGTTGACGGCCGCATCCACTACAGTCTCAAAAAAGAAGGGCAGGCTGCCCAAAACAAGTGGCGTGAAGATGAAGACGAGAAGCGGCCGTTTGCGCTGCGACCAGCCCCACGTGTGCCACTGCGGGCGCAACGGCGTGTGAGACGAGGGCAAATAATCGGCCAACATATTAATGATAACAGCCGCCAGCAGACCGAACAGGAAAAAGATGAGGTTAAGCATGGGGGAATTATAACGATGAAAGTAGGGTTTTACGATTTCAGCTTAAAGGCAACGAAAAAATCGCGCATCGCCTGTTCGCCAGCCGCCACCAGGGCTGCTACACGCTCGTCGCTCATATCAAACTCCGTTGTTTCGTATCCCTTCGCGGGCAGGCGGCAAACCCCATCTTTATACGCGTCGATGATGGTCTTATCGTAGGCGTTGGTCATGGTATTGACCAGATTCGAGACGCGACGAACAATTGGCAAGCTCTTAAGCTCCCGCACGGCTGCGTAATCTGTATCGCCCGTGGCCGGTCCGCAGTTGGCAACCGCTTTTGTCTCGTCAATGAGCAGGCCCAGGGCAAAGGTGCCGTCATGCGGTCCCATTACCGCCAGCACGTCGGGACTGCGCGAGATCAACAAGCGGATGGGGAAGTTAGAGTTCAGGCCGCCATCAACAATGGCATGGCCGGCAATGTCACGGCCATAATAATGGCCCCAAGACGACTGCCAGCGCACCTCTTGCCAGATGAAGGGAATGCTCATCGACATGCGCACGGCCCAGGCTAGCGGGCAGTCTGGGGCGGTGCGATGGTTCAGCACCAGAAATCCACCCTCCGTAATATTGGAAGCAACAACGTTCAGGTCCTTACCGGTGTGTTCATAAAATTCGGCCAGCGTTGCTTGCCCCAGGTTTCGGCCGTCTGAATCCAGCTTTTCATGCAGCCAGGCCAAAAAAGCATTGCCAGCGTAAAAGCCACCCAGCTCCATAAAGGTAAAGAGCAAGCGATAAATCTTCATCTGCGTTAGCTGCTTGATGACAAAATTATCCATGCGGCCTTCTACTGATTCCGGTATCAGCGGCCAATCAATCTGTTTGAATAATTTGTAGAGGACGCTGTTTTCCCAATCGGCTTCAGAAATGGAGTCAGCCACGTCCATGAAGGTAGAGAAGCGAGGCGAGCCATCGGACAGCTTTTCGTTGATCTGGGCGAGGATTTCTTCCGCGGAAAACCCAGCAGCCAGGAGAGTGGCGGTGATGGCCCCAGCAGACGTGCCCAGCAAACGGCCGTATGTATGCCCCTGCCTTTCAAATTCGCGCATGGCCCCCACAAAAACGGCGCCCTTGGCGCCGCCACCTTCAAAAACAAGATTGAAATGCATGTGGATCTCCTTATTTCCCCGGAACTGTGGGCGAGATTAACTGTCTAACCAAAAGTTTCCGGGAAAACAAGGGATTGTCAAGGATGGCTAGGTAAAAGCTTTTAGATTGGGCCATTCTTAAAGAATGGCCCAATCTCATACGTTTTATTATTCCACAATCACCACATCGCTGCTGCTGCGGCCAAACACGTCGGGCGAATACATTTCTTCGGCCTTGGTAGGCGGCGTCACAAAGGTGCCCGGCGTGGTGGCGCGAGCCACGTACTCATAAGTGTAAGAGCCTTCCCACAGCAGCGAGGCAAAGGCCTCTACCCGCTCGTCGCGCATGTTCTGGTGATCGTACCAGTTCCACCACCACCACCAAGGCAAATCCTCACCTTCCGGATCATCCGGCACGCTTTGCGAGACGGCCAGCGCCGGATTGACCGGCTCCAGCCCGGCGGGCAGCGGATCAACCAGGGCAACGTGATAGCGGCGATTATCGGCCACCAGCGTCAGGCGCACCCGCACCCGTGCCCCCAGCCGAATGTGCCAGACACCATCTTCATCTTGATACACGTCCTCTGGATCATCGACGCCTTCATACGTGCGCAGCACCACAAAGCCGCGATTCAGCGAGTCCAGCGTCAGGTCCGCAGGAGCATAGTTGAGCGAGAGGCGGTAGTAGAGACGGCCGTCTCCTTCCATGCTCACAATTACATCCCCCGCTTCTTCTTCGGCGAGATAGCTCATTGGAATATCCGTGAGGAAGCGATCTGTGCTGCGCCCGACAAACTCCTGCGCCCCGGCGTAGGTTTCACCCAGCCAGACCCGGGCCACAAAGTCCGGCGTTTCTGCCTCAAAGGTGTTGAAGTAGCTGTCCAGCGCCAGCAGCACAAAGACATTATCCTGGCTGCTGCCCCAGTGTCCGCGCGTGCGGTGCGCCAGCAGGCCGTTCACCACTTTGGAAATCAGATCGTTTTGCGGCTCCTGATTAATGAGCGCTTGCAGCACAATGCCATCCGTACGCCGGTCCGAGTGCAGCATCAGGTAGGCGTCGTCGCCGTAGGAGGTGGTGAAGTTGGCTGCATCGGCCGTTTCCACTGCCCGGTTGTTGATGTGCTGCCGAATCGCCGCTACGTCTTCCGCAGAGGCCGGATCATTTGCCAGAACCTCCCACAGCCAGGCGTTGGCCTCCAGCGACAGGTTGTCAATACCTGCTTCATTCAGCAGGGCGCGCGCCTTGGCAAAGTCACTGTCGCCTGCCAGATGGCGCACGTAAAGCGCATAGGCGCTCAGCCCCCAGCGCACGTCCTCACTGTACCAGGCCAGATAGTAACTTTCGATGTCTTGCAGGTAGCGCTGTACGCTGGCCTGCATCTCCCCCGGCACCGTGAATCCTTTCTGCTGAGCCACGGCCAGGGCATGGGCCACATGAACGGTGTGGAAAGGATAAGATTCCCGGTTGCGCTCCCAGATAGGGAAGCCGCCGTCCGGGTTTTGCAGCCCCTGCAGCCGCTCGATATCGCGGATAACGGCCGCTTCCATCTCACCCGGCTCCGGCAATCCATCCGCTTCAAAGGCCGTCAGCACCTCGCGCAGTGCAGCGATGGAGAGAATGCGCGAGGCCAGCTCATCGGCCGACTCATAGCGGGAGTTGGTCAGGTAAAGCACGGCATCGGTCAATGCCTGTAGCGCCGTAGAAGAAGTGTTGATTTCCAGACCGCCATAGCCGGTGATGACCCCCGCAGGCATGACAAACGGCTGGGCCACGGCACCTTCATCCAGCGTGCCGTAGGTAGCAAACGCTTCCGTGGTGGCTGGCGTATACACGGGCAGTTCGTCGTTGGCGGCATCGGCATAGGCGCCAGAAACGGCCGCAACCTGGAACCGGGCCGTACCGGCGCTGTTGGTCGTGGCCGGGAAGCGCACCTCGACGCGATTATTGGCCGGAACCAGCACCCGCTGGCCTGCGCCAGCCGTGAGAGTAAGATTGGTCACGTCCAGCACCACATCTACTTCCATATCCTCGTTGGTCTGGTTTTGCACTACCACCGGCAGTTCGAACTGGTCGCCATAATTTAAGAAGCGTGGTGCAGACGGCCGTATCATCAAAGGCAAACGCGCCGTCAGATTACTTTCCGCCGCACCAAACAGGTTGTCGCCCGCCACGGCCACGGCCATGATGCGGTAACGCGTCAGATTGTCTGGCAGGGTAAAGGTGATTTCGGCCTGCCCAGAAGCGTTGGTCTGGCTGGTGGGGGCAAAAACGGCCAGGGGATCAAAGTTAGTGCGCAGATCAATCGGCGCCTGGGCACTGTCGTCACCCTGCGCCGCACCTGGGGCCGCGGTAGCCGCTGGCTCGGCCGCAAAGTCCATATCAGCCACGGATTCCTCCTCCATCATCTCTTCTCCGCCAGCAGAGCTGCTATCTGCAACGTTCATCCTGCTGCTGACAGCTTCGTCCCCTAGAGATTGGGGATTAGCCAGAATAATGCTGCTACGGCCGTAGCGACTCTCGATCCAGCTCCACTGCGGACTGTAAAAGATATCGAGCGGATTCCGCAGTTGGTAATTTGTCAACGCCAGAATCGCCTCGTCAACCACCACCAGAGCCACCTCGGCGTTGGGCACGGGCTGACCATTAGCATCTGTGACCGTAAGGGAAACGGCCGTTTCCGCCCCCGGTTCCAATTGGTCAGACTGCGGCGCAATGGCGATGCTCAATTCGCGGCTATACGGCGGTATGCTCAAATTGAGCGAGCCGGTGGCAAAGGCCGGGCGCGGCGGCACGCCTGGCAGCTCCTCGCCGTCATCATCCGTGCGTGGCGCAGATCCAACCAGGTCCACCTGCACCGTCAGGCTAGGAATGTGGGCCTCGCTGATGGGAATTTGTAGGGTGTAGCTGCCGTCTTCTAGAGTAAACTGCTCGGTAGAAAGAATACCGCCGTGATTGAGCGTTACCAATCCCTCTGCTGGACTAAATGGCGACTGTACCAAGATTTCGGCCACGTCTCCTGGCTGGTACTCTTCCTGGTTTGGAATGAGGGTGACGCTTTCTTGCGCAACGTTGCGCTGCACGGGCCGCTTGCCGCCGCTAACCCAGCGGGTAAGCTGGCTCTGGTTTTGGTTGCCCCGGGCATCAGTGAGCACGGCCGTAATTTCGTACGTCCCACCAGTCTCGGTGTTGAAGCTGCACTGTACCGGCTCCGCGGCAGAGGTGACCTCGCAAGTTTGCGTATCAACTGCCTCTTCAAGCCACATACCGTCACGGTAGTTCCACTCCAGGCGGGCGGCTTCGATGGAAACGGCCGTGCCAGCTACAGCAGCACCATCAATATCCGTCACGATCGCCTCAATCTCTAATGGCTCGCCCTGCTCCACAAAGGTGCGGGCGCTGCGCAGCCCCACGTACAGGTCTGCCGGATGCACCAGCAGGTTGGTGGTGGAAGACCACGCCTGCCGGTTCACGTCCATCACCGTCCCTTCGGCACGCACGGTGAAGGGGCGATTGCCCTCCAGGGCTTCAAAATCGATTTGCAGGTAATGTTCACCACCTGCGTTTGTCAAGCCAGTAAACGTTTCGGCCACCTGCCCGGACGGGCCACCAGGGAAGCCAAAATCGATATACTCAACTTCCGCACCCCCGTAGAAGTAGTTATCATAGAACCACCAGGGCGTCCAGGTGCCAAAGGTAAAGTCGGGCCAGCCCGGCGGAGAATAGAAGGTGGGCGTAGACGTGACCAGC
This sequence comes from Promineifilaceae bacterium (SeqCode), assembly GCA_041987425.1. Taxonomy (GTDB): domain Bacteria; phylum Chloroflexota; class Anaerolineae; order Promineifilales; family Promineifilaceae; genus Leptofilum. The sequence goes on from JBHIWP010000166.1 coordinate 11,287, forward strand.
CAGTTGGTTTCGGCATTGGGCAGCGGGCCGCCGGCAAAGTAGCTGGCGCTGACGGCTACGGTAGCCGCATCGCCAACCACGTAGGGGCCAACGCTTTCCTCACGGGCGCTCACCTCAAACTCTGGGCGGCGGAACTCTTGAATTTGGAACTCATGGGAGGCATATTGCCCATCGGCCCAAAACTCCATGAAGGCATAGCCTAGATTGCTATTTTCGGGCAGCTCAACGCTGAAATCGAAGCCGCCAAAGCTGTTCACTGCGGCCGTTCCCTCCAAAATCACGTTGCCCTGCGAATCATAGGTGACGTAGCCGATCTGGCTTACGCGGTCGCCGGGCAAGGTGATGGCGCCATCACCGCTGACGTTTCGCAGCCAGCCCTTAATGTGGACCGTTTCGCCAGGGCGGTACATGGCGCGATCATCAAAGATGTGCCAGCGCAGCTCGTCCTGCAAGGCACGCGGCAGCCAGCCTTCCTCATCCCAGTAGGAATAGCTGACGGGCAAGATGGCGCTGTCTTCGCCCTGGGTAGCCAACAGCCAGCGCAGACCGCCGCTGGGCAGATCAAACTGAGCCTGACCATCGGCATCGGTAGCTGCCGATACGCGGTTTTGGTTGCTGCTGAGCGTAACGCCGCTAAGCGGCGCGCCATCGGCCAGATTGGTGGCCCAGGCCACAACCCGCTGGTAGTCAGCAAAGGCGTCGAGCCCAATGCCAGTCACCTGCACCC
>JBHIWP010000167.1:0-11978 GCA_041987425.1 Promineifilaceae bacterium (SeqCode)
GAAATGATTGGCGCCCCTTTTGTTGCCTTCAGATGAGGCAGCACCTGTTCCAGAATGCGCAGGCTCTGTCGCATCTCATCCATGCGAATCAAATAACGATCATAAATATCCCCGTTATAGCGCACCGGAATATCGAAATCGAGATGCTCATAGTATGAGTACGGTTCAGCCCGGCGCACATCGTACTGCACACCGCTGGCTCGTAGCACTGGGCCTGCAGCGCTGTACGCAATAGCGGCCTCGCGGGGCAGAATGCCCACGCCAATGCTGCGGGTCCGCACAATTTCGTTATTGGTCATGAGCCCATCGCCCTGATCTAAAACGGCCGGAATGTGCTCATAAATCAGCTCTTCTAAAAAGCTCATCGTCTCCTGACCGCGCACGTCATTGGGCAGGTCGTAGGCCAGACCGCCAAAACGCATGTAGTTGCACATCATGCGTGAGCCAGCGGCAGCCTCAAAGAAGTCCAAAATCAGTTCGCGCTCCAGGTAGAAGTAGAGCATTGGCGTTTGCAGCGCGCCAAGATCATTCAGCAAAAAGCCCAGCGCCCATAAATGGTTGCAAATTCGGGTTAGCTCCACCATCAAAATGCGAATCCACTCCGCCCGTTCCGGCACCTCGGCGCCCATAAGCTGCTCAACCGCCAGCACGTAGCCATGGTTATTGCTCATGGAGCTGAGGTAATCGAGCCGGTCGGTATAGGGAATGTTTTGGATGAAGGTGTTGCGCTCGCCAATTTTCTCGTGGTTGCGGTGCAGATAGCCCATCACCGGCTTCAGGTCAATTACGGTTTCACCATCTAGCGTTACCACCATGCGGAACACGCCGTGGGTGGAAGGATGCTGCGGACCCATATTGACCGTTAGCTTATCGGTCTTCAGGCCAGAATCCTGATCGCGAGTGTAGGTGATGCCGGTATACATTTCCGTTTCGACATCATATTCGTCGCCGGTGGGCACCCAACCCTTCGGATACTGGACGTTCTTGCCATAGGGATTTTGCTCTTCGGCGCGAAAAACTTCGCCACCAGGCCAGCGGCTGCCAAAGGGCTTGTGTTCTTCTTCAAAGAATACTTCCCGCCAATCTTTGCGCAGCGGGTGTCCATCAAAACCATCCCAGGTGAGAATGCGCCGCAAATCGTGATGACCATCAAACCGAATGCCGAGCAGGTCCCAGGCTTCACGCTCCTGAAAGTCGGCCCCGGGCCAGATAGGCGTCAGGGAAGGCACGACAGGATCGTCGCGGTCTACCTGAACATGCAAAACGAGCGCGCTGCCGCCCTCGTCAATGCTGTAGGTGTGGTAAACCACCTCCATCTTGTTTTCGTCCAGGTGATCAACACCGGTGACGCTGCTGAGATAGTTAAAGCCAATGTCGTCACGCAAGGCAGTGGCAACTTCTACCAGCTTGTCGGGCGAAACCATCAAGCCAGTGTATCCATCTCGGGTTTCGTCGGTAACGGCATCGGGAAAGCGCTCTTTAAGCAGCGCGGCGGCTCGTTCTACCGGATTTTGGTCAACGGCCGTTCCGTCGTCTTGTGGTTGGTCATCGAGAATCATTTCGCTCATGAGTGGTCCTTCTCTGTCTCGGCAACTGGCATTTCCGCCTGTGCCCTGGCGGCTTCTGCCTTGATAATGTCCAATTGGCGCAAATCTACCAGGTCTGGACCCAAAACCGGCACGGGCACCAGACCCGTGGTGGGATCATCTTTACGGTACCAGGGCACCGTGGCAATCGACTGATGGTCAATTTTTTCTTGCAGCGCAATGAGGCCGTTGATGAGGGCTTGGGGGGTAGGTGGACAACCAGGAACGTAAACGTCTACGGGAATAAATTTATCAATACCGTCTACAACGTTATACCCTTCCTTAAAAGGGCCACCGCCAGAAGCGCAGGCTCCCATGCTAAGCACATAGCGCGGTTCTGGCATCTGATTGTAGAGGCGCACAATGGTGGGCACCATCTTTTTAGTGACCGTGCCAGACACAATCATCAAGTCAGACTGACGCGGCGTCGCGCGGAAGACTTCCATACCAAACCGGGCCAGGTCGTAGCGGCTGGCGGCCGTACAAATCATCTCAATTGCACAGCAGGCCAGCCCAAATACCATCGGCCAGACGGAGTTGCGCCGACCCCAGTTGTACACGGGGTCCAGCAGCTTGGCGATATTGGTGATGACAACATTGTTGCTTAATTCATCAGGAACAGCAATTTCGGGTGAACCAGCGGCTGAAGGATCAGCTGTCATAGATTGGTTGCCTCCTCGTACCAGACAGTTTGAATATCCAGCAAAATGCGTTCAGTTACTAAAGCGGGGTCATCATCAAAGCCGGGTAAGGACTCTACAAGTTGGGCCAGCTCTTCCAACCCCACATCCTCAGGATTCCGTTCCGGGTACTGTGCCATGAGCGCAACAGTGATAGCATAGGTCGATTCCCAATAAAGCTGGGGCGGCTGTTGACTCACCGGGTCGTCACCTGATTTGCCTTCAATTCACTCTTTTTAAGTATATTACAATGTCATTCAGCAAACCACAGCAACCACTCTAAAGCATTGGAAGATTCTCAATGGCTTGCCAGGCAAGAGCGGAAGAGGGACAGCGTTTATTTCAACCGTCTTCCCGCTGTTACCAATGGGGAGAGTTTATTTATGACATTTTTCACAATTAGTGTATCTTTGGCGGGGATTCTTGTCAAAAATTATGTTACGTATTTGCCTCATTTCTCCTTATCATGGCGGCAGCCATAAAGCATGGGCCGAGGGCTGGCAGCAAAGCAGCCAACATAGCGTTACGCTGCATACTTTACCTGCCCGCTTTTGGAAGTGGCGGATGCACGGCGGTGCCGTTACGTTGGCTCGTCGCTTTTTAGCCGCCGAAACAACGCCTGATCTGATTGTGGCAACGGACATGTTGGATCTGACAACTTTTCTGGCTCTGACACGGCCGCAAACGGCCGTTATTCCCACCGCGCTGTACATGCACGAGAATCAGCTCACCTACCCCTTGCCGAAGGACGGCCGTACCGGCCCCATGCGGCGGCAGCTTGGCGAGCGCGATCAGCATTATGCCTTTATCAATTTCGCCTCCATGCTGGCCGCCAACTATATCTTCTTCAATTCGCGGTACCATTTAGAAAGCTTTTTCACCGCCCTGCCGAACTTTTTAAAGCACTTTCCCGAACACAATGAACTCAACGCGGTCGCAAGACTGCGCAAGAAGAGCCAGGTGCTGCCGGTTGGCATCAATTTCAAACGTCTGGCAATGGACAAGCCGCAGCGACGGCCAAATGACGTTCCGCTCATTCTGTGGAACCAGCGCTGGGAATATGACAAAAATCCGGCGGCATTTTTTAGGGCGCTGTATGCCGTTGCCAAGGCAGGCCATGAGTTTGAAGTGGCGCTTTGTGGGCAGCAGTATGGCAAACGGCCGTCTGCTTTTGACAATGCAGTGGAAAAACTGGGCAGCCGCATCATCCACATCGGCCACGCTGATTTGCCTACCTACCGCCGCCTGCTGTGGCAAGCAGACATTACGATTTCTACAGCATTTCACGAGTTTTTTGGAATCAGCCTGCTAGAGGCGATTTACTGCCGCACGTTTCCGCTGCTGCCCCAACGGCTAAGCTATCCAGAACTGCTGCCGGAAAAATTCCACAAAACCTGTCTTTATGAGGATGAAAAGGCGCTGGCGCAAAAGTTGAGCTGGGCATTGACCCATCGTGCCGAAATTGGAGAAATCGCGGGGGAATTGAGTACGGCCGTTTCACCTTATTCCTGGCAACAAGTCGCTCCGCTATACGACGCGCAAATGAACCAGATTTGGCAAAAGCATCAGATAAACAGCGACGGAAAATGAAGACAGCTAACCGTTTGGCACAATGCCCCATTTAGGGTATCGTTTTCTAGGCAAACCACCAACAAAGGCAAACCTACCTTCGGGAGAAAATAAATGAGCGAACAGGCAAAAAAGATTGGTCTCATTATCGGGCAAGAGTGGGAATGGCCTGAAGCCTTTATGCAAGCCGTCAATAATAGTGACGAAAACGTCATAGCGGAGCTGGTACAGCTTGGCGGCACTTTTATGGACGATGCTCGCGAATATGATGTCATCATTGACCGAATCTCCCACGAAATTCCCTATTATCAAGCCTATTTAAAGTACGCTGCCATTCAGGGAGCCTACATTATTAATAACCCTTACACCATGTCGGCCGACAGCAAATTCTCCTGCACTGCCCTGGTCAACCGTTTAGGGTTAAAAAGCCCACGCACGGTCGTTTTACCCAACAAGCAGGTAGAAAAAGATGTCACCCCCAGCACCTTTCGCAATCTAAAATACCCCATGGACTGGCAGGCAATTATTGATTACGTGGGCGTCCCCGCTATCTTTAAGGACAACGTTGCCAGCGGGCGGCGCGGTGTGCACCGGGTTCACAATGTTGATGAACTGATTCAACGCTATGACGAGAGCAGCACCCGAACAAAAATACTGCAACAAATCATAGAATCTGATGACCATGTACACAGCTTCGTAATTGGTCGGGAAAAGGTATTATCTTTGCGCTATTCGTTGAAGCACGGCCGTTACAAACAAAGTGTTCTTAGCAATGAAGGCAAGCTGGGGCAAGAGCTGGCTGAGAGTGCGCTTCATATTACCCGCGCTTACCAGTATGACGTAAATATGGTTGAATTTGTTATCAAAGACGATACACCATACGTAATTAACGGAACGTATCCCACCCCGGATATTGACCTTACCTTGATGACCGAAGATCAGTTTCAGTGGTTGGTGGCTGAAATAGCTGAGTTAGCTATGTCCCGAGCCAAACGGCCGTTGCAACAGACCGGCGTTTTTGGTCAGCTCGCAGCAAACGATTAATCTCGATGAGCCACATCGTTGAAACCCGTTCCAGTCATGATATAATGGGCAGCAAGTAGTTGATGTATCAACCAAAAGCATATTTACTCACAGAAAGAGGATTTACGCTCAATCTATAAGTTTTCCTGAACGCAAACGAAACCGGCAAAAACCTGGCAGGCGCAATTTTAAATTGTGTATGGCCTAAAGAAGGATCAAAAAAGATGAACCACTTAACTGACAAAGTCCCAGACAAAATCGGCCGTATTACCGAATTAGCCTATAATCTTTGGTGGAGTTGGAACCCTGAAGCTCGTGGGCTTTTTCGCCGCCTCGACTATCCCCTTTGGCGCAAAACCCTGCACAACCCCGTGCAAATGCTCCAGGAAATTAGCCCCCTCAAACTCCAAGAAGCCGCCCAGGATTCCACATTTTTAAGACAGTACAATAAAGTGATGATGTTGTTTGATGAAACCATGAAAAATCATGATTCCTGGTTTTATCGTACGTATCCCGAACTAATGGATAAAACCATTGCGTATTTCTCTTTCGAGTTTGGGCTTCACAGCTCCCTCCCTATTTACTCCGGCGGCCTGGGTATCTTATCAGGCGACCATGCCAAAGAGGCCAGCGATTTAGGCTTGCCGTTTGTTGGCGTAGGCTTTATGTATCCGCAGGGCTACTTCCGCCAGCGTATTCCTTCTCATGGCTGGCAAGAAGCGGTCTACCAACAGCTAGATATCAGCCAGGCTCCTGTCCTGCCTGTTTTAAATGGGGATGGCCATGAAAGGCGTATTTCCGTCAATCTCGGCGGCCGTCGGGTTTCTGCGCGCATCTGGCACGTGCAGGTTGGGCGCAATCCCCTCTTCTTGCTCGATACCGACGTAGACGAAAATGAGCCGTGGGATCGTGAACTCTCGGCCCGCCTGTACTCTGGCGATTCTGAAACGCGCATACGTCAGGAGATCATGTTGGGTATTGGCGGCGTTCGTGCCTTGCGGGCGCTTGGCATCAATCCCTCCGTCTGGCACATGAACGAAGGCCATTCTGCCTTCTTAATCTTAGAGTGCATACGGGAGTTGGTCTCTCAGGGCAAAAGCTTCGAAGAAGCCTCCGCTATCATTAAGCGTCGCTCTATCTTTACCACCCACACGCCCGTGCCCGCCGGGCACGACGCCTTTGGTTTTCAGATGGTTGAACAATATTTCAACGGCTTTTGGGATGAATTGGGCATTAACCGAGACCACTTCCTTAGCCTGGGGGGGCATGATGAAGAGTGGGGAACGGCCTTCAACATGACGGTCCTTGCTTTAAGGCTATCTGGACAGTCTAATGGGGTTAGCAAGCTGCACGGCAAAATCTCTCGCGAAATGTGGCAAGAGGTCTGGTCCGATGAACCGACAGGCGATGTCCCCATCACCTCAATCACAAACGGAGTTCACGTTCCAACCTGGATCGCCGGGGAAGTACACCATCTCTTCGACAAATATATTGGGCCAGACTGGCTGGAACATCACGATAATCCTGCCATTTGGCAGCGGCTGGCAGAAGTCCCAGATGGTGAGCTTTGGGAAGTGCATTTATTGCTTAAGCGCAAGCTAATGGGCTATTTACGAGAGCGCGTACGACGTCGGTGGGTAATTGGCACCAATGACCCTACACAGGTCTTGACCAACGGCACGCTGCTCGATCCTGAAGCCCTAACAATAGGTTTTGCCCGCCGGTTTGCAACCTACAAGCGTGCCTCTCTTATCTTCCGTGACTTAGAACGACTGCAGCGCATACTGTTGGATATTCATCGCCCGGTACAAATCATATTTGCTGGTAAAGCACATCCTGCTGATGAACCAGGCAAGTCACTGATTCAGCATATTTATAACCTGGCCAAACATAACCAGCTTGGTGGGCGCATTGCTTTTGTTGAAGATTACGACATGCACATGGCCCGCTATCTTACGCAAGGAGTGGACGTGTGGCTCAATAATCCCCGCCGTCCGCGCGAAGCCAGCGGCACCAGCGGCATGAAAGCGGCCATCAATGGCATTCCTAACCTGAGCATTCTCGATGGCTGGTGGGTAGAAGGGTACAACGGCGCCAATGGCTGGGCCATTGGGGACGAACATCAGTTTAACACCCATGAAGCCCAGGACGAGCACGATGCCAACTCTATTTACCAGCTGCTTGAAGAAGAAATTGTGCCGCTGTATTATGGCCGTGATCGGGACGGTATTCCGCGAGGCTGGGTGGAGATCATGCGCGAAAGTATCCGCTCGAACGCACCCATGTTTGGCACCCGCCGCATGATAAAGGAATATACGACGGAGCTTTACGTAAAAGCGATCCTGGCTGACGAAGCAGCGTTGGGCTAAATGATGAGACGGTGGCTAAAGCGGCTGGGCTATTTCGCATTCGTGCTTGTCTGGCTACTCGTCATGGCCTTCCCAACGTTTGCCTTCTTTTTGGCAACCAGGGGAGAAGTTCAGCTAGGTGGAGAAGAGAAAAGCCACCTCCGTTTTTTCATGGTTCAAGAGGAGCAGTCTGGCGGCGTGGGCCTGGAATGGGTGCGAGGAGCCTGGCAGCAAGAAGAATGTACGCAAACTACCATCCGCTATTTCTTGTGGGAAGGCAGCAGCGCTGGTCAGAACGTCTCCTTTTGCCAATGCTACGATGCCGATTCAGGCGCTCCATTGCCAGTTGAGGAGAGTAGTTGTAGGCCATGAGCAATATTGCCGTAAAGTGGGCTGGCCAGGGAAGCCAGATGTTTATCGGGCGTGACTCGTTCGGCCATGTGGTGGTGTCCGGTTCCTGGCCTCAAGAAAGTGAATCGTGGCAGGAGTGGAAAGGGCTAAAGCCGTCTGATCTGCTGCTGCTGAGCCTGGCTTCTTGTTCAGCTTATGATGTGGTGCTGATTCTTGGTCGCCAGCGGCAGCAGCTAACCAATTTGCACGTAAGCGTAGACGGCCAACAAGCCAGCGAGCCACCTTATCAGTTTATTAAAATTCATCAGCACTATACTTTAGAAGGCAACAAGCTGGACCCCAGAAAAGTAGAACGAGCCATTACGCTTTCGGAAGAACGGTACTGTTCAGTTGCTGCAACCGTCCGAGGCGTTGCCCAGTTAAGCCACAGCTTTGAAATTGTGATGCCGTAGGCTGTTAAATAGCGTGCTTTCGGCAGCATACTGGTTGTGGTTTACTGCAGTTACAGCAAGGGAATTTCTTTAGCTATTTGTCCTGTTCTAAATTCACATAAGATGCCATAAAAAGTGCAGTTGTGTTACAATGCTAACAAAAGTATAGCTTGTCCTGCAGGAATATGAATTCAACTGAAAGTCAAAAGCAACGATATTATCCACCGAGTGAGCACATGTCAGGCTTGGCACAGGGAAATAGCGACAGTTTTATACCTACGGCCGTTCAACAACAGCGGGCCAAGGCATTAAAACGATTTAATCGCCTGGCCATTTATTTGCCTTTGGGGCTAATTGCCACGGCCGTTCTGGCGGTGCTGGTTTACTTGCTCATCATTGCCATCTGGCCGCCCTTTGAGGATACGCGCCTTTTCCTTTCTGGCATTGCCGACATCATTCTCATTTTGCTGGTGCTGCCAATGGTGATCGTTTTTGCTCTGCTGTTGGCCGGAACCTTTGGTGGGCTTTTTTACTGGCGGCAATCACGCAGGGATAGCGCATCGACTTTACAGCGCAAATACGGCCGTTTGCGCCTTCTCCTGTGGAAGCTTGACCAAAAATTAACTGTCTATTACCGTAAGGTACACCTACTTATGCCCAAGTTGGCCCAACCGCTCATTCGCTTCAACGCCTTTTCCGCCTACGTGGGCGCCTGGCTGGACCAACTCACTAAACAATTGAGAAAGCACAATGCGGAGTAATTAAAATATGACCGACACCTCTACCGAAAATTGGAAAAACAAAATGTTACTTGTTGGCACCCTAGGTGGTGCCTTAATCGGCGCCGGCACCGCGTATCTTTTGGCGCGCTCTGCGGAAAGCAATCGCGGCGGACCCCCAGAAATCTCTACCAAAGATTTGCTTAGCACGGGCATAGCTATTATTGGCCTCATTCGGGGAATTGCCGCGCTGGGAGATGGCAAATAGGCCGCCTCTATTCTTCAGCGATGCCTGTCCCGCTGTGACGCGGTTTATCATGCCATCCACGGTGTGACACAGTTTAAGCATGGATAGTTTTGAAAGGCTCAATGAGGGTTCGCTCCTGGTCGGTGAAGAGAATCCGGCGACTTACGGCCGTTCTCTAACCCAGGGAGAGCTGCCAACCGTCTTGCCCATCCTTCCCCTGCGCGGTCTGGTCGTTTATCCTCAAACGGCCGTTCCCCTCAACATCGGCCAGCCACGTTCAATTCGCCTCTTAGAAAGCACCAAGCAGCAAAATGGCTTCGTTGGCCTGTGCGCCAGCCACAACCAGGAGCGTGCCGTGCCCGGCCCCGATGAAATTTATCAGATAGGAACCGTAGCGGCCGTTCACCGTCAACTACGCCGTAAAGATGGCACCATTCGCATGCTGGTGAAAGGGCTGCATCGCTTTCGCATCAAATCCTTCGTATCCACCGAACCGTTTCTTGTGGCAGAGATCGAGCCGCTTCCAGAAGATGAAAGTAGCAGCACACAAACAGAAGCCATGGCGCGCAATCTGGTAGAGATGTTCATGCGCCTCGCCGAATTTGTGCCCAGCATACCTGGCGATTTATTAGCTTCCAGCCTCAATATCGAGAATCCCCTCCAGCTGGTGTACACCATTGCCACCTACCTCCAGCTAGAGCTCGGAGATGCGCAACAATTTCTAGAGTTTACCAATCTGACGGAGAAGCTCAACTGGCTGGTTCGCTACATCGGTAAAGAGACAGAAATTATGGAAATGGGCCAGCGCATCCGCTCAGAAGCTTTTGGGCAAATGGAGCAGGCGCAGCGGGAATACTTTTTGCGTGAACAGCTCAAAGCCATCCAGCGCGAATTGGGCGAAGCGGACGAGCGAGATGTGGAAGCCCAAACGTTTCTTAAAAAAATTGAGGCGGCCAACATGCCCTTAGAAGCCAGGCAAGAAGCGGAGCGTGAGCTCAACCGTCTGACGCGCCTGCCCGTCGCGGCCGCTGAATACGGCGTGGTGCGAACCTACCTGGAATGGCTGGTAAACTTGCCCTGGAATAATGCCACAACGGACAAGCTCGATCTAGAATATGCCCGTGTGGTGCTGGATGAAGATCATTACGGTTTGGAAGAAGTAAAGGAACGCATCGTTGAATTTTTGGCGGTGCGGCGGCTACGCCAGGGGCGGCGGACAGAAGAAACAGAAGCGAATACGGCCGTTTCTCACCATTTTCCTGGCAGCTTAGGGGCCATTCTCTGTTTTGTTGGGCCGCCCGGCGTCGGCAAAACGTCGTTGGGACGCTCAATTGCCAGGGCCATGGGCCGCCAATTTGCCCGGGTTTCCCTGGGGGGTATGCGCGATGAAGCCGAAATTCGTGGCCATCGGCGCACCTATATCGGGGCGCTGCCGGGCCGCATCATTCAAATGATACGCCGCTGCCAGAGCAACAACCCCGTCCTAATTCTGGACGAGATCGACAAGCTGGGTGCCGATTTTCGCGGCGATCCCGCCGCCGCCTTGTTAGAAGTCTTGGACCCTGAGCAAAATTCTACCTTTCGTGACCATTATCTTGATGTGCCCTTCGACCTTTCTTCCGTTCTATTTATTACGACAGCCAACACCCTGGATACAATTCCCAGGCCGCTGCAAGATCGCATGGAAGTAATACGCATTGCGGGCTACACAGAAATGGAGAAGGTCGCAATTGCCCAAAATTACCTGGTACCGCGGCAACTGCACAGCAATGGGCTGCTGGCAGACGAGCTAAATTTGGGAACGGCCGTCCTGCGCCAAATAATACGCGACTATACGCGCGAGGCTGGCGTTCGCGAGCTGGAGCGACAGATCGGTCGTATCTGCCGCAAAGTGGCCACAACGGTGGCTCTAAATCTGGATGCCGCTACAGTCACCTTACAAATTGAGCCAGACCAGCTTACCCAATATCTGGGTCCGGTGCGCTACGTGGCAGACACAGCCCAGCGCACCCGCCTGGCTGGCGTTGCCACCGGGCTGGCCTGGACCAGCACTGGCGGACACATTCTGTTTATTGAAGCCGCCAAAATGCCGGGCCAAAAAGGGCTTATTATCACCGGGCACGTGGGCGACGTGATGCAAGAGTCTGCCCGAGCCGCCATGACCTATGTGCGGGCCAAAGCAGAACGGCTGGGCATAGCCCCCGACTTCTTTGAGCAGCACGACATTCACATTCATATTCCCGCTGGCGCCATCCCCAAAGACGGCCCTTCGGCCGGCATTACTATTGCCACTGCCCTGGCTTCTTTACTGACGGATCGGCCAGTGTGCAATAATACGGGAATGACCGGGGAAATTACGCTGCGCGGCCAAATTTTGCCGGTAGGTGGCATAAAGGAAAAAGTGTTAGCAGCACACCAGGCAGGGCTGCGCAAAATCATTTTGCCTTACCAAAACGAGCCCGATTTGGGTACCATACCTGATGAAATTAAAGAGGAGATGTCATTTATTTTAGCATGTACAATGGACGATGTGTTAAAAGAGGCACTCTGTACGGAATAGTTAAGTTATGTCACAAGTTATTGTTGTCGACGACGACAACACCAATTCAAGCCTTATAAAGATGCTTCTGGAGCTGGACGGGTTCAGCGTCATAGCCTGCGAAGATCAGACCAAAGCGGAAAACGCCGCTTCACACAATACTCAGGCATTCGTGATTGATTGCCACCTGGCACGAGGCCGCAGCGGTATAGATTTGCTGCGAGCAATTCGCGCTGGAGAAACAAATGCAAACAAGGGAACGGCCGTTATCATCACGTCTGGTGATTACCGGCAGGAAGAAGAATCCCTGGAATCTGGAGCTAATTTATTTTTACTAAAGCCTTATCCCCCCAATACATTATCCGAGGTACTGACCAAAATTTTAGCAAAGGGAGCAAACAATGAGTAACGGCCGCTCCCGTAGACGTCGCTCGCATGGCAAGCCACCATCATCACGCCAGTGGCGACGAATGGATTTGCATCTT
>JBHIWP010000168.1:0-11950 GCA_041987425.1 Promineifilaceae bacterium (SeqCode)
TGCCTACAGAAGTTTCGGCCGCGGAAACGGCCGATTACATTTTTAATAAATCCTTGCATCCCTTTACCGTGGCTACCAACGAAACAATGTTGCAGATGGAGCAGGCAGTAGCCCGTACGCTCATTCGCTGCGCCGCAGCCGCAACCGGCAGTGATGCCCGCTGGCCTTTTATAGGTGAGCAGCGCACGCCGCCGCTTTTTGGCTTGCTGCTGGCACGGGGCAGCACGCTTGCCAATGCGCCGCGCCCGGGCCAAATCGTGTTGATGCTGCTGGATGCGCTCCAACCAACAGGCATATTTTCTATTGCGCTGGACCGCTATGGCGTGCTGCCGGCCTTGGGCGCCTTGGCAACACACCAGCCGCTTGCGGTGATCCAAACGCTGGAAGCGGGAGTACTTTCTGATCTGGGCTGGGTGATTGCCCCCACTGGCAAGGGTCAGCCGGGCAAGAAGGCGATGGAAATAACGATTGAGTCTGAGCAGGTAAGCTTTGAGGGCGAGATTGAATTTGGCAAGATTGAAATTTTCCCCATTGCGCCAGGAAAAAGCGCTAAAGTGACGGTAAAGCCAACCGGCCGTTTTGATATTGGCTTTGGCCCCGGGCAGGGTAGGAAGATGACCCTGACGGGTGGCCTGGTAGGCGGTCTGGTGATTGATGCGCGAGGACGGCCGTTTACCCTGCCGCGTGATGTGGCGGACCGGCGCAGCTTAATGCGCAAGTGGCTTTGGGATATGGGGGGCTAAATGAAGGAATTTTATCGCTCGACGGTTATTCAGGAACATATCAAGATTCGTCGGCCGCGGGCGCTGCCAAAGGGCGGCGAAATTGTCGTGCGCGTTGGGCAGGAAGTCAGCCCCATCCAGGTGGTTGCCCGTACGACAATGGCCACTGAATTTGCTATCATGTCGGCCGCGGAGAAGCTGGATGTTGAGCCAGAGGAGCTGGGCGAATATTTACGGGTGGAGAAGGGCGCTCATGTAGAGGTGGGCACTGTGCTGGCTGCCCGCAAGCGCCTGCTGGGCAAGCGGCAGGTTGTTTCTCCTGTGGACGGTATTTTTTTTGATGTGGTGAACGGCCGTATTGCCGTACAGCCCACATCTGACTGGTTAGAACTGCGTGCTTTGGTGGCGGGCCGCGTGGTGAGCTATGTGAGCAACCGTGGGGTCATGCTTGAAACCAGCGGCACGCTCATTCAGGCGGTTTGGGGCTCAGGGCGCGAAGGCGTCGGGCAGCTCAAGATGGTTGCCAACAGCCCTAATATCGTCCTGAGTCCCGAACATCTCAATTTAGACGTGACGGGCCAGGTGCTGGCTATTGGCAATTTGAACAATTTGGAGCTGTTTCACCGGGCCGAGGATTTAGGCGTGCGGGGACTGATTGTGGGCAACGCTACGGCCGAATTGTGCCGGGCCAGCCAGGAATCCCCTTTGCCGCTTATTGTCACCGACGGCGTGGGGGGTGGCGGCATGTCATCGTCCATCTTCCGCTTGTTGCAGCAGGCAGACGGCCGTTCGGTTTCGCTGTTTGGCAACTATAATGCTGAAGCCGGTCAACGACCCGAAATTATTTTGCCTCAGGCTGCGACTCTAGGCGTAGATGCGGGTACAGTGAAGAAGAATTTGGAACCAGGCCAGATGGTGCGCATTCTGGGTCGAAGCCAGGTAGGAACCGTGAAACATATTTATAATCGACTGCAATCAACAACAATAGGCATGAAGGTTCCCGGTGTTGATGTGGAACTGCCCGACGGACAAACAATGTTTGTACCATCGGCTAATCTTGATGTGCTTGCTTAACAATGAAACTTGCCGGAGTCACCAACAACGGTTTATTGAACGGAGGACATTATGCGAGATGATTATATAGAGGAAGATTATCTGGAAGAGGAAGAGGCTTCAAATCGGCGCCCTTTTTTGATGGCAGTGGGGGTTTTAATTACGCTGTTTATTTTAATGGGCGCCTGCACTGCTTTTTTCTTGGTCGGTAATCGTGCTTCAGAAGAACGAAACGCCGAAATTGCAGCCATCGAAACGCGTAATGCCGAAACGGAAGCCTCTAACGCGGCCACGGCCATTGCGGCCACTGAAACGGCCGCATCCATTCCGGCCGAAACACCCGTGCCAACGGAAGCGCCGACCGAAACGCCTGCCCCCGTAACCGAAACGCCAACGCCAACCAACACACCTGTGGTTGAGGACACAACAGAGGAAGAAGGTGTAATAGAAGGTGGGGAAAGTGGCAGTGAAGAGGGCGGCGACAGTGAAGAAGATGCAGAAAGTGAAAGCGGCACCGACGATACGGATGGAACCGACACCGAAGATGAGGAAGTGGATGATGAAGCCGTCGTCGTGGGAGGGGATGCTACCCCTACCCCCATTTCTGCCCTGAGCGAGACAGGTGATGGCAGCGGCGACGCTTTGCCGCAGACAGGGCTGGATACCTGGGGTGTGGTGGTGGTTGCCTTTGTCTTTATTGGATTGTTCATATTCGCACGTCGCTTGCGTTCAGCGGGTTAGCTGCACAAAAAGACAGGGCGGTGATTCTTGTAAAGGCAGCAATGTAAACTATCTTTTGCCTACTTGCTCTCCAAAAACCTTGGCGGTTTGCACTTTATGCTTGTAGGTTGTAAAAATTGTTATAAATTTGGTTAAGCTAATAAACAGCCAGTGCTCGCTTTGCGAGGCTGGCTGTTTTTATCCCCGGCATCGTCTATCAGGTGTGATGCAAAGTAGCGAGTGTCGGGTACCTTTTGAAGACGCTTTTCTACAATGTTAGCGATTTAGAATGAATGTCAGAAATTCAACACATAATTTATACCGCGCTATAACTTGTGGATACGTTATAATGGAAAGTTGTGGGCAGAGAGAAAGCGAATATAAAGAGCACTTTTCTGCCTGAGTATTGAACGGTATCCGGTTTTAGTCGCTGACAATTCTGGAAAGTCCTTATAGTTTATTTGGAAATAATATGCAACTAGCTGAAATATCTAAAAGCCGCGCCGCAACTATTCTGATTGTTGAAGATGATCAGTCCATGCTAGACGGTATGAACGATCTTTTGGAAATTGCTGAGCTTGGCTACGATATTACGGTGCTTCAGGCCAGCGACGGCCGTATGGCGTTGGACGTTATGGCCCAGCAAGTTCCTGATCTCATCATCTCCGACGTTATGATGCCCCAAATGGGCGGCTACGAATTTCTGAACCACGTGCGAGCCAACCCCGAATGGATTCAAATTCCTTTCATCTTTGTTACCGCTAAAGGGGAAGAGCCCGACATTCGCAAAGGTAAGCTGAGCGACGCTGATCTATATATTACAAAGCCGTTTGTTATTTCTGAGCTGCTCACGCTGATCCACGCCCAGCTAGATATGGCCTATGAGCGTAACCAGGCCCGCGAACGCAATATCGAATCGCTTAAGAAAAACATCTTACAGATCCTTAATCATGAGTTTCGCACGCCACTGACCTACGTAACAGCCTATTATGAGATGCTGGCCGACAGTTTAACAGAGTTTACTGACGGCCGTAACTATCGTGAATATCTACGGGGCATTCAGGCAGGGTGCGTCCGGCTAACGCGCCTGGTAGATGACTTTGTGCGCGTGATGGAGCTGCGCAGCGGTGAAGCCCAGGCCAACTATTTGGCGCAGGCCAAACCTCTGTCTAACTTGTCTGGCTTGCTAAATGAGGTTGTTGCTGGCTTCCAGGCAAAGGCAGAAGGGCAGCAGTACCAGCTTTCGAGCAAGATCCCAGAAAAGCTCCCTTTAATCTTAGGCGATCCAGACAGCATTACCGACATTATGGAACGCCTGTTGAACAATGCCATAAAATTTACAGACCCGACTCAGGAGCGCCTCAACGATATCCGGGTTGAGGTAAACGTCTTGGGCAAAAACATCTACATTGTTGTGGCAGATGAAGGACTGGGCTTCCCTTCGCACGTGAAAAACCAGATTTTTGAGCCGTTTGTGCAGTACAATCGCGGCATTATTGAGCAGCAGGGGGCAGGCACCGGGTTAGCTATTGTAAAAGGAATGGTGCAGCTGCATAACGGCCGTATTGACGCTGAGAGTCAAGAAGGCAAAGGCAGTAAATTTACGGTCATTTTGCCCGTTTACCAGCGCCAAAAAGCACAAGACACTGTTTCTGGATTTACTGATGAGAGCAAATTAACCGCCACTGTGCTGGTGGTTGAAGACGACCGTAACTTGCTAAATGGTTTGGAAGACCTCCTTACCATCTTTGAAGGCAAGTATAAACTCAACGTACTTACCGCCCTCAATGGACAAGAAGCGCTGAGTGTAATGAGCCAGCAAATTCCAGATCTCATTATTTCAGACATCATGATGCCTAAGATGAGCGGCTATGAATTTTTGCTGCGCGTGCGCGAGAATTCACAATGGCTGCACATACCCTTTATCTTTCTCACGGCCAAAGGCGAGAAACAAGACGAGTACGAGGGATTTCGGCGTGGCGTAGATGAATATATCACCAAGCCATACGACAGCGACGATATGTTACGCTTCGTTGAGAAACAGCTCGATAAATACTTCCATAATCAAAGTCTCATCGCCCAAAGTTTTGACGATCTGAAGCGCAGCATTATCAATCTTATCTCACCAGATTTTCGCACTCCGCTGGCATCTGTTTCAGAACATTCAGATGAACTGGCCAAGGCGCTCCAAGATGCCAACACCGATAGCGATCTAAAGCACTCTTTGCGCGGTATTCAAGACAACAGCCTGAGGCTTACCCGCCTTATTGAAGATTTTATTTCTCTAGCTGAACTAAAAACGGGCGAGGCCTGGACGGCGCACAGCCTAAAATCTTACCCAACTGCTAACCTGGGGGGCATGCTTTTTGAAACTTGCCAGGTGCTCAAGCAGAGAGAAGATATGCGCGGCTGGCAAATAGATATGACAACCGTTGCTGAAATGCCCAAGGTAAAAGCCGATGCAAACACGCTTCAGGAAGCCATTGAGCGCCTCATAACTATTGGTGTTCAGCAAAGTGAACCTTCACCCCGCACTGAAAAAATACTGCTCTCTCTCTATAAGGGTAAGTCAGGCACGGTAGATATAGTTGCGTCATTTTCGTCTGAATTGAGCGACGAAACTGCCGAAAAATTCAGGGAAATTTTGGCAAATGAAGAACCTGATTTGCTCCAATTCCCGGAATGTGCGCCCAGCCTGTACATTGCCAAGGGGTATACAACACTCCATAATGGGAAGCTCTTATTTGGCCTGGGCCAACCGCCGGGCTTTCATTTTGTCATTCAGCTTCCTGTCTACCAGGATTAATCTCTACACAATGCTCTAAAAAGCAAATACCTTCTCTTTATTGTTTGAAAAACATCAGAGTTTGTTTACAATGTCTCTGGGTCTTGATTGAATAGCTTCACACCACAGTACAGCTTTGCAATCCTCAAAGTTGGTTGAGCACAACAAATTAAAGAAATTAACGTACCGAGCAGCAGACCTTAAATAACCTCCCATTAAGTACAAGGAGCAAAACAGATGGCAACATTACTCGAAAAAGTTCAAACATTGATCTCGGCAAATTTGCACGAGATGGTTGATAAAGCCCTCTCAACCAACTCGGTTGCTGTGATGAAGCAATATATCCGCGATGCCGAGAAAAATTTGGACGAACTGGAAGATGCCGCCGCTACCGTCGGGGGTGAAGTTAAAAGCATGGAGCGCAAATATAAAGAGTACAAGAAGAAAGCGGACCAGCTGGACCGCAACATCGATGCGCTTTTGATGCAGGGCAAGAGTGATCTGGCGCGCGCCGCCCAAAACGAGCTGAACAGTGCGCGTCGGTTACAAGAACAGTACCATGAACAGTGGGTGCGCCAGCAGCGTGAGTATGAATCACTCTTGAATGCGCGCCTGAAGCTGCAGGCTAAGCTGCAAACGATTCGACAAGAGCAGAAAGAGCTGGAAGCGTTAATGCGTTTGGCCAAGTCTAAAGAGACAACGGTGAAGGCGATTAAGAGCCTGGACGATCTGATGGGTGTCGGGGATGCCGATATTGCCCGGCTGGGCGAATCAATTCGCTCGCGGCTGGATAAGGCCAGCGCCCACAGTGAAATGTACGCTGACCGCTTGGATAACCAGATGGATCAGGCTCTGGGCAGTGCCGAGCTGGATCTACAGCTGGAAGAGCGTAAGCGCCGCCTGGGCCTGTCGGAAGCCCAAGATCTAACGCTGGAGGATAGTGAAGAAGAAGAGGCGGCGATGGAGTAATGCGCCCTCGGAGCCAGCCAGCAGAAACAAAGTGGCTGGCTCTACTTTTTAAACTCATGTCTGAGCCTGAGGCGTCTGTAGAAGCGTGGTTGAGAGCAGGGATTACGGCCGTAAAAAAAGGCGACCGCGTACAGGGCCGTGAACTGTTAGAAAAAGTGCTGGCAGCAGATGAGCGTAGTGAACAGGCATGGCTTTGGTTAAGTGGCGCGGTAGAGACCGCTGAAGAGCGCCAAATCTGCCTGGAAAACGTGTTAACCATCAATCCAAACAATGCACTGGCAAAAAAAGGGCTGGCTAAATTGGCTCAGGCGTCTTCTGTAGATCCAGCCACGGGCAAAACCCAGATCGTGCGACGTGAATATGCCCCACTTTCTACCGCAGCAGCCCTGCTGTACCCAGAAAGCCAGGTAAAGACCTGGGAGTGGCGAGACCCAACGGCCGTTCCTGATCGAGCACCTGTCACGCCCTATCAGTCCGGCGAAAGCTACGATGACATCTGGGCCAAAGATGCACCAATTTGTGGTTACTGTGCTCAAGAATTGGTGCCAGAAAACCGCAGCTGCCCACGCTGCAAAAAAGGGCTGATGGTCAACCATTTTCGTTATCCCCATGCCAGCACCAACCTCACTGCGCTGTGGGTGCTGCTTTTAGGCGTTGGCCAGTTTTTTCTGCTTCAGCTCATTTACAACCTGCTGGCCCGAGAAAATATGTTTGCGGCCGTTGGCAGCGGCATTGTCATGGCTATACTTGTCATACTGGCCGGTGGCGTACACTTTCGCCAAAGCTGGGCGCATCTGATTGCCATTTACTTTTTAGTGGGCATCGTGTTGGTGTCGCTGCTGCGCTGGGTGTTACCCGCCGATCTGGCCGTTTTGGGAATAGCGGGACTTGATCCGGCCGTTCAGGCATTTGTGCAGCCGCTGACCACCGGACTGGGTGAAACAATTCGCGTCTTTATTCTGGCGGGCTCGCTGCTGGCCCTGTTTTATGCCATCTTTAAAGCTGGGCCAGATTTTGATCGCGTGACGGTACGGCAGGTTGCTGGCATAATCAAAGGTCCCAAAACGGCCGCTGATTTCCATGCCGCAGCCACCCAGCTGGCGCGCCAGGGCTTGTGGGCAACGGCCGTATTGCATTGGCAAAATGCCGCAGCCAAAGCACCGCAAAACATAGCCTATTGGGAGTCGCTGGGGCGGGCCTATGCCCAGTTGGGGTTTTACGAGCGAAGCCTGGATGTACTGCAAGCGGCCCTGCAGCGAACCGGCAGCCCAGAACGGCAGGCCACTATTCAGCAGCTTATCCAGACGGTTCAGGGTAAAATGCAACAAAACACAACAGAGCAAACAAGAACCCATGTCTAAAGCCCGTGAAGCATTAGAAAAACGCGTCCAAAAAGCAATCTGGCAAGAATCATTCATCCGCTGGGAGAGTGGCGTCGTGCTGGCGCTCACGGCGATCCTGACGACCTTTTCGGCGCTTGGGCTGCCCCTGGTAGACTTTGTGCCGTTCTGGGGCTGGCTGCTGGGTGGCCTACTGGCTGAAGCCGGGCTGGTCTATAGCAGCGTGCTGGACCCAGAGTTTGGGCGCAGGGTCATATCCAAAATGCTACAGCATGAGTTTAAGCCAGAGCGCCTGAAAGATAAAAAGCTACAGGAGCAAATGAATGAAGCGCTGGAATATCGCAGCCGTATCGAAAAGGGCATTCGAGAACGGACAGATTCCCTATTGAAGGATGAGTTGGCCCAAACGGCCAGCCAGATTGATGATTGGCTCGAAAATATCTATGATCTTGCCCGGCGCATCGATCGGTACCAGGAAGAGCGGGAGATTTTGCAGCGTGATCACCGGCGGGCAAAAACGCGCGTGGCCCAACTGGAAGCCGAGTTTAACAAGGTTCAAAACCCGGCGGTTAGAGAGCAGATTCAAACGACCTTAAACAGCCTGCAACGCCAGCTAGAAACATTGCAGATGCTCGAAGCCACTATCCAGCGTGCCCGGTTGCAGCTAGAGAGTTCTCTGACCCACCTGGGCACTATCTACTCGCAAACGATGCTGGTAGATGTAAAGGATATTGATCGGGGAAGTGCCCGTCGCCTGCGGCACGAGATTGCGGAAGAAGTGACGGAATTGAATGATTTGCTGGTGTCTATGGAAGAGGTGTATACGGCCGAATCGCTTTAGCTTGTCAAATCACTGCCCCTCTGCTAATATCTCCTGCTGCAAAAAAGAATCAAATTTAGTTATGGAGAACGTTCAGCTATGAAGGTGCTGTTGAAAGTAGATGTACACAATATTGGGTATGCTGGAGAAGTGCACAGCGTTGCCGATGGTTACGGCCGTAATTACCTGCTGCCCCAGGGGCTGGCCGTCGTTGCTTCCGCCGGCATGATGAAGCAGGCAGAAGTCTGGCGCAAAAAGGCAGAGAACCGGCGTGAGGAACTGCGCGCCGAATATGAAGCCCTGGCGAAGAAGATCGAAGGGGTTACCCTCACTTTTACCGCGCGAGCCGGGGAAACCGGCAAACTGTATGGTTCTATTACCACGACCCAGATTGCCGACGACCTCAATGAGGTGCTTGGGACCGATATCGACCGGCGCAAAGTGGGTATCGAGCCGCTGCGGCAGCTCGGTGAGCACAAGGTCGTTGTGCGCCTCAGTGGTGATTTCCAGCCAGAAGTGACCGTTATTATTGAGAATGAAGCCGGTGAGACCGAACCCGCAATTGAAGTGCCGGAGTACGAAGAAGTTGTGGTTGAAGAAGCGGTCGAACCCGAAGAAGAAGAAACAGACGAAGCCGACGAATAAGCGTCGCTTCTTTGCGCAGTCACTGACCAGGCAGCCTGAACCAGCCGCTCATTGAGCTGGTTCCTGCCAGCGTCAGTGGCTTTTTTCGTTATGATAGACGAACTCGGCCATATTCTCCGGGAAGCCCGCGAAACTAAAGGATACACGCTGCGGGAAGTTCAGGAGAAGACGCGCATCAACAGCCGCTTTCTGGAAGCATTGGAAACGGGCGATTTTGATCGCCTGCCAACGCCCACGCACGTGCGTGGCTTTTTGCGTAACTACTCTCGCTTCCTCGGCCTTGATCCTGAGCCGATGCTGGAACGATATGAACTGGGCCAGTCACAGAGGCCCAAAAAGCGCCAGCAACCCGTCATAGTCGATACGGCACGCCCCGTTGCGGCTCCATTAGAAGCGCCGCCAGAAAATCACCCATTCTTCGATCCGGTAAATATGGAAGTGGAAACGGGCTACCAACGTGCCAATGGCGGCGGTGGCGAGTCGATTTTGCGCCTCGTCATTATCATTGCCTTGCTGGGCGCGCTCTATTTGGCCGGGCAGAATTTTCTGCCGCTAATCTTAGGCCAAGACGCAGGAACTGAAGCCCTAACAGAGGGTATTACCGAATTCATCCAAAACGTAACAAACCAGGAAACACCCACGCCGGAGGCAACCCCTACGGAAGAGGTAGGTGCTTCTAACCTAAGTTTGCCCACCAGCCGTAATGACATCCCTTTGGGTGATCCCACCCCAACTGCTACACGCCCTCCGCTGCCCGCCACCATGGAAACCATTGAGCTAGAAATCATCATTTTAGAGCGGACCTGGATGGAAGTGACGATTGACGGCAACGTGCTGTTTACCGGCATTGCCCGGCCCACGGACCCACCATACGAATGGACCGCTAACGATGAGGTGCGTATCAACACGGGTAACGCCATTGGGGTTTCCGTTACGATCAATGACGTGCCGCTGGGGCCACTGGGGGCACGGGGCGAAGCTAAAGAAGAAGTGTGGCAAACCACGAATTAGATCGGTGTTCCGTAAACGGTAATCGGTGAACGGCTAACTGATTACGGCTTACCGAATACCGAATACCAAAACCCATGAGTAAACAAAAGCAAAAAAAACAGTTCTACCTGCTCAGCCTGGGCTGTAGCAAAAATACAGTCGATTCTGAGAGCATGGCGGCGCTGTTGCACAAGGCTGGCTTTAACGGCGTGAGCGATCCAGACGATGCCAGCGTGCTGATTGTGAATACCTGCGGCTTTATTGAAGGGGCGCGTCAGGAGTCTGTGGGCGCTTTGCGGGAGCTGGCCGGGCTGAAAAACAAGAATCAGTTGCTTATTGCCGCAGGCTGCATGGCTCAGCGCTACGGCAATGAGGTCGTGGAATGGGTGCCGGGCATCGATGGTGTCATTGGTACACGCCGCTGGATGGACATTGTGCCATTTGTGCGCCAACTGCGGCGCAAAAAGCATCCAGAGCCACTGTATCATTTGCCCGATGAAGCGACCACCGTGGGCACGGATGAGCGTGGCGTGTTGCGAACGGCCGTACACGGCCGTTCCGCCTACCTCAAAATCTCCGATGGCTGCCGCCGCCCCTGCGCCTTTTGCGCCATTCCCCAGATTAAAGGCACCCACGTTAGTCGCCCCGTAGAGTCCATCGTGGCCGAGGCTGTGGCCCTGCAAGCCGCGGGACTGCAAGAGCTGGTCATTATCGCCCAGGACAGCACCGATTACGGCCACGATTTGGGCCTGAAAAATGGTCTGTCTCACCTGCTTAAAGAGATTACCGCCGCCGCGCCAGGCATCCCCTGGATTCGCCTTATGTACGCCTACCCCGGCTACGTCACCGACGAGCTGATCGAAACGATGGCTACCACACCGCAAATCGTTAACTATCTGGACATTCCCTTGCAGCACGGTCACCGCGAAACGCTCAAGCGCATGCGCCGCCCGGCCAATATCGAGTGGGTCTACAAAACGGTAGAAAAGCTGCGAAACGCCATGCCCAACATTGCCATTCGTACCACCTTTATTGTGGGTTATCCTGGCGAAACGGACGAAGAGTTTGACGGCCTGAAGCAGTTTGTGCAGGACTTAAAGTTTGACCGCTTTGGCGCGTTTACCTATTCCTACGAAGCCTCGACACCTTCGGCCACGGTGGCCTGGCAGGTGCCAGAGGAAGTAAAAGAAGCGCGCCTGGAGGAGCTGATGGCCCTACAGCAGCCCATTTCCCTGGCAAAGAACCAGCAGTTGGTGGGGCAAACATTGCCCATTTTGGTGGAGGGGCACGGGGATGGCGTCAGCGTCGGCCGGTCGTACCGGGATGCGCCGGAGATCGACGGCATGGTGTTTGTGCCGGGCGAACTGCCCATTGGCGAGCTGGTGCCGGTGCGCATCGACGGGGCGATGACCTATGATTTGACGGGCGTGATAGAAACGGCCGTTCCCCAGTCTATCCAGATATCGGTAAACAGTAAGCAGTAATCAGTAGACAGTAATCAGTTAATCCAGAATAGAAGGGACTTGCTGTTTCAGCTACCTGCCGCAGACATCAACTGTGGTACAATTTTGGCTGCCCACATACAGAACTGGAGAAAAATATGGCACCACACATTTCCATCGAACAGATCGCCGATTATGTCGGTCAGCAAGTGACCATTAAAGGGTGGCTGTATAACAGCACCCGCAAAGGGAAGCTCATGTTCCTGCGCCTGCGCGACGGCAGCGGCATGACACAGGGCATTGCGTTCCGCCCCGAAATTGGGGATGAGCTGTTTGAAGAGCTGAAGCGTCTCGGTCAGGAATCGTCTGTAATTATTACCGGTACAGTGAAAGAAAATAACCGTGCCCCCGGCATACCTGGCGGCTATGAAATTACTGTGGAGGGCGTGGACGTATTGCAAGAC
>JBHIWP010000169.1:0-11867 GCA_041987425.1 Promineifilaceae bacterium (SeqCode)
GGGAGTCATGAGATGATTACGATAGATTGGATCGCGGCGCATGGTGATAGCCGTCACCTCAAAAACCGGCATTTGCGAGGCATACGGCGTAAACAACATCGTCGGTCCAGGGGAAGGCCCATCCTGAGCAAAACGCTCCGGGTTCACATACCCTTCTATAATGATCGAAGCGTCAGCCGGTACCATCAAATCAATCGTTTTGCACTGAGTCACCTCACCTGGGTGCCCCGTGATTGTTTCAAACAGCTCCGCCTCCCACCAGTCTCGGTGCGGATGTGAGTAGCACCCAGCCAATTCCCAGGCGGGATGGGCACCGATCACCAAAGCTTGCGGCATTTTGGTGCGTGCCGTTCGATGTTTTCCCAGAATCATATTGGCTGTTTTCGTCACAAACGACGTGACCATTTCATTCCGACTCAGCACGCCGCAGCGGGGAAACATCTGATTAAATTTTTTGGTCTCTGGGTCCTGATGAAAAACAAAGCTGGTGGTGTACGGATAGGGATCTTTGTCCGTGTGCGTGACAATTGGCAGCATCGACAGATCGACATCGTCCCCCACGAATACCAGCTCCTGACAACGGCCGTTATCCACATGTTTCAGCGGCCTGGGTCCCTGGCGAATAATCTCGGCCAGCTTCTGTACAACCTCTTCAGGTTCACAGTTTAATGCTCGGGACTGTGCTTCACGGTTTACAAAAAGCTGATCAATAACGCGGTGGCCCTCAAACCCTTTAATATTGTTAAATAGAATGGGTGCGTTTGCCTGAGCCGTAAGGGACCCAATTTGCTCCAGAGGAACCTCTTTATTGATCTGGATGATAATGTCCGAATTCTTCTCGACAAAAGATTGTAAATCCACCATAAGATTTAGATTCCTTTTCTACACTTCCAAAACATCTGCAATGACCCGAATTGCGTAATCGAACTGTATCGTTTGCCTGGATACCGGGTCGTGCAGTTCCGCCCAAAAATGCTCGCTGCCGCGAATGCGACCAATAGCGGACAAGGTGCCGGTGAGCAAGACAAACGACGCTGGCCTGCGCTTAAACGGCGTCATGCCTAATAAATCGTCGGGCGGCAGCAGCTCTCCGGCCGCGCCTGTCTGATAGGGGACACGGTGGCCCTCTTCATGAATCCAGCTGCGCAGAAGCAGCTCGTCCCAATGTTCGCGCACTTCCTCCAATCGCCACGCCTCGTTGGCAATTATTTTGGGACAGGCAAGTTTGGAAACGGCAATGTCTAATGTTTCCGCAGCGCGATCTGTGTGATCGGAGGCCAGCGTCACGTAAACATTACCCTGGTCAAAGATAAGGGCAATTTCCACTTCGCCAGACGTATGTCTATGTGTAGTAACAATTTCATGCTCCTGTACCAGCGTATACGGTGGCGCAAGATAAAAGCTGGGGATCCGCTCCGGTACCGTAATGCCCTCAGCCGCTAATTCAGCAACATGAGCCTGTACCTTCTGTTGATCGCGTCCAGTAAAGCCGGCAATAATTACCGCCTCAACATTTATATCTTTACGCTTTCCAGCAACGTTGAACATCATTTGTTCGATTCTCCCATATAAGCAGCCACCAGACGGGGATCATGAATGAGCCGGGCCGGATCTTCACGTAGCACAACTTTACCCAGATTGAGGACAACGGCCGTATCCGCCAATTGCAGTGCACGCTGAACCTGCTGCTCAACGACGATAAGCGTTAATCCCTGCTCATGCAAATTGCTTAGCTGGGCATAAACTTCATCAACAACTTTGGGCGCCAGCCCTAATGAAGGTTCATCCAGCAAGAGCAGCCTGGCCCCCGACATTAAGGCCCGTCCGATTGCCAGCATTTGCTGCTGCCCACCGGATAACTGCCCGGCAGGATTATCTAAACGCTCTTTTAACACCGGGAATGAGGCCAACACCTTCTCTCTTGTGGCTTCGTACTCGCCGTCTTTCAAGTAAAAGCCACCCAGGCGTAGGTTCTCACCAACTGTCAGGTGAGGGAAAATGCGCCGCCCTTCCGGCACCAGGGCAATGCCCGCACGGACCCGCTGATTGGCTGCTTTCCTGCTGATATCCGTGCCGTCCCAAATGATCTTGCCCTTGCCTGGCCGCACATCGCCAGCAATTGCCTTCATCAAGCTTGATTTTCCGGCACCGTTGCGGCCCAGAACGGCCAGAATGCCGCCCTGTTCAACCGCCAGAGACAAATTCTGCAGGGCAATCACGTTCCCATACCGGACCTGCAAATCTTGTATTGTCAACAAGGACATTAAAGCGCTACCTCCGTTCCGCCCAGGTAGGCCTGGCGAACCAGTGGATTGTTGACGATTTCGCTAGGGGTTCCCTCGGCCAGTAACTGACCAAAGTCCAACACCAAAACCCTTTCGGCCAGACTGAGAGCCAGGTCAAGATTATGGTCGATGAGCACAACGGCCGTTCCCCTATTCCGCACCTCTTTAATGAGAGAAGCTAATTCTGCTCGCTCCAGCTCATTCATGCCCACAGACGGTTCATCGAGGAAGACGACAACAGGTGAAGAAGCGATAGCCCTGCCAATCTCCAATCTTCGCTGTTCCGCCAACGTTAGTGAATCTGGCAAGCTGTCTAACTTATCCTCCAGGTTGAGCAGCTTGACCAGCTCTTCAAGCGACGGCGTTTCCCGACCGCCGGACGCCATCTGTCCCAGGCGAAGATTCTCACCTACCGTCAGATGGGCAAACATGCGGACAGATTGAAACGTCCGTGAAATCCCGGCCTCAACACGCTTATCGGCCGACAGCGATGACAGTTCTGCATCGAGCAGCCGAAGTGAGCCATCTTGCAAAGTATAACGGCCGCTAACTACGTTAATCAATGTTGTCTTGCCCGCTCCGTTCGCGCCAATAAGAGCCACTATTTCAGACGCATTTACGATCAAGGAAACCTGGGAGAGGGCCTCAATGCCGCTAAAGCGATGGGACAACTGATCGACGTGCAGGAGCGGTTTCGGAATTAATTTGCCCTCGTTTCGGCTCTCTGAATCGGCAGTCGATGGCTGATTGGCTTGTGGGTGAGAAAATGGGCCTTTTAGTTGATAGGCCCGGTTGCGTCTTAGCTTACGCAGCGGACGAGTAAGGGCCAGATCCCACTGGCGACTGATAATGCCTTCTGGCCGCACGGCCATAAGCACCATAATAAAAACCCCATAAATGACCTGGCGCCAGGGGCCAATAAACTGTAGCCACGCAGGCGTTGAATCGCTCCCGCCAACTACGCGCAGTAGCTCCAGTAAATAGGTGACAAAAAAAGCGCCGAATATGGCCCCGAGCACGCTGTGGCCCCCCCCGATCAGGGTAAAGAGGGCAATGCGGAAGGAAAGCTCCAGACCAAAATTGTGTGGCGCAATGAAAAGCAGCCATTTGGCCATGACGCCCCCGGCCAGGCCAACAATCGCGGCGCTGATAACCACTGAGATGATTTTTACCCGGCGCGTTGGTACACCCGCCGCTGCCGCCGCATCTTCATCATCGAAGATAGAACGCATCCGTAAACCAAGCGAGCTATTCATTAACGCTGCTGTGAACACAGTGGCCGAGAGCAAAACGGCCGTTGCCTGCGTCAGCGTCGCCGGGGTAATGCCAAAATAGCCTTGCAGGCCCCCAATCGAATCCACATTACCGATCGTGATACGAACCAACTCACCCACCGCCAACGTACCCATGATGAGATAGATACCGCGAATTCGATTCGCACCCCAGGCGACAGGCAGCGCCACCAGCCCGGCAGCCACAGCGCCAGCGGCAAGGCTGGCCACAAAGGGCCAATCCAGTGCATTATCGGTCACCGCGGCCGTATAAGCACCAATGGCCATAAAGCCCGCCTGACCCAGGTTCAACTGTCCGGTTGAATAGACGATATTCATTCCCAGCGCGGCGATGATGCTCAGCACCAGCAGAAACAGAAAGGATTCATTGGTGAGAATATCAATCATGAGCGTTCGTCCCAAACAAACCCTGGGGCCGAACAAGCAAAACCAGAATCAACCCAATCCAGGGAACGGCCGCTTGAAAACCGGTTAGGCCAAAGTAGCTGGCAAATGCCTCTACCAGACCCAACCCAATACCGGCGATCATGGCACCGGGAATGCTGCCAATGCCCCCAACCGTCATTATGGCTAATCCCACCAAGCCAATGTCCAACCCGGAAAGGGGTGAAACGCTGCCATTGCGCAGAGCCATCAAGAACGCCGCCAGACCGGCTAGTCCACCAGCTATCATCAAGGCCAATACAGCCAGTCGGCGCACAGGGACGCCTAGCAATTCAACCATGCCGGGATCATGTGCCAGGCCCCTCATCGCCATGCCCCACTTTGTTCTTTCAACAAAAAGATGGGTGCCAAGCATGACAACCACGGCCACAACCAGGCTCAACAGCTGAACGGAGGAAATCAGGAATGGTCCCAGCGTAAAGTCTGTTTCTGGGATAGGAAAGGGAATGGCAACGGCCGTAGACGATCCGCGAATCTGGAGTATGGCACTCTGAATAATAATGGCCAGGCCAATCGTCGACACCGCCGCCGGTATGGGCTTATCGTAGCCGACCGGTCGGAAGGAAAAGAGCTCCGTTGCCAATCCGAGAAGCGCACCAACGCCAATGGCAAAGAGACCTGCTAACATAATGGGCGTTTCTGCCCCGGCCAAAGTGAGCGCAAGCAAGCCTGCTGCCATAAAGATTGCCCCTTGTGCCAGGGTGAGCAGACGCATCACCCCAAACACAAGGGTATAGCCCAGCGCCAGCAGCGCCAAGTTTGCCCCCAGCAAGAGGCCGTTAATCAATACCTGGAGCATAGTCACTATTCAAGCGGTTCAGATGCGCCAGCTTTGACCACATAGACGTAAACTGTCTTGTCCGCATCGTTGCTGCCGCCGAAAGTTGTCTCCCCGGCCACACCGTCAAAGCCAGCCAGGGCCAGCAGGCCAGCTTGAATGGCCGCCCGCGCTTCTTCAGGGGAGCTGTTGCCGTCGATGCCAGCCGCGCGCATGACCTCTGCCAGCATCAGGATATTGTCGTAGTAATTGGCGGCCTCAGGCACTGTCGGCGGCTCGCTGTCGGCAGCGCTGATGGCTTCGATGTAGGCCACGCTATCGGCATCGCTGGTTCTGGGGTCGAAAATAGAGGGCAAAACCCAATCGTTGATATCTGCCCCACCTTGCTCAAAGAAGGTGTTTGAATTCTGAGCTGGATGGCCAATGATGGGACGTGTCTCGTCCTGACGCGCCAGCTCCCGGGCAATTAATCCAGCCTCTGCGGGCGCCGACATCAGGATAATACCGTCTGCTTCCGTGTCCTTGATCCGCTGCACTGTGGTAGCGAAATCGGTCTGTCCACGGGCAAAGGTAATGGGGGCATCGGCGTTGACAATCTCAATGCCTACCTGAGGAGCCACACCAGGAATAGAAAATTGGGCGGCGGCGGCTGAGACCGGTTCTGCTTCATCATAGACGAGAACGGCCGTTTCCACACCGTACGCTTCTGCCCAGGCCGGTAACGCAACGCTGTACAGTGCCGTGTTGGTGGCCGTATTGCGGAAGGCCCAGCCCTCTCCCAGCTCGGTGATGCCTTCTTTATTGGCTGTGCCAGTGATGAGCGGAATCCCCAACTGGGCTGCCTGTACGAACAGCACTTCCGCTTCACCAGATGAAAGTGGACCACTGACAGCAAACACTCCCTCATCCACCAGTTCGCGCAGGCCAATCACGGCCTGATCTGGTTCACCACCCGTGTCGATCACCTCGATCTGCAACATAGAGCCGTTGACGCCGCCCGCATTATTTATAGCTTCCACTGCCAGCGTGGTCGCGACATTAATATCTTTGCCAAAGGTCACAAAACGCCCAGACAGATCCGTAATCAGACCAATGGTGATCGGCGGTGCTTCATCCATACTCTCTTCTGTCGGTTCTTCGGCCGCCTCATCTTCCTCTACCGAAACTGCTTCTTCCTGGTCTGTCTCAACCGACTCGCCGGGAGGCTCATCCGTTGTTACTGTGTCACCGCCACAGGCGATGAGTGCCAACAATAATACCGCCAACAACACGTAAAACAGCCTGGTGAGTTTCATCTTTACCCTCTCCTTGTTTGAGCTATGAAAACCTATACAAAAGAGTAAGCCTCAAAACGAAGCTTTACTATTCAAACCATC
Organism: Promineifilaceae bacterium (SeqCode); assembly: GCA_041987425.1. Taxonomy (GTDB): domain Bacteria; phylum Chloroflexota; class Anaerolineae; order Promineifilales; family Promineifilaceae; genus Leptofilum. The sequence goes on from JBHIWP010000169.1 coordinate 6,176, forward strand.
GAATATTGAACATGAAACAACCAAAATCCCGTTTATAAAAATACTTTCTGTGTCAGATCATAAACTATTACTGGCCAAACTTGACCCAATCGCGAAATTCCAAAGCAGGCTCTTCTATTGGAGCGGCCATTGCCAGGTGCATTGTGTTGTACATCTTCCAAAAACCGACAAGTAAAACGATCTCCATCACTTCTTGATTGGAAAAATGAGTCGCCAGTTTAGCCCGGAGTTCATTGGTCACACCGGCAGGGTCGAGGCTGGCCTGATGGACAAACTCCATTGCTACCGCCTCCCGTTCATCAGCCGGTTCATCCAGGTTCAGAATATGCTCCAGGTCCTCATCCCCGTGCTCCCAGCGCCGCTTCAACGTCAGGACATTATGCGCTGTGCAATAGGGGCACTCATTGTCCCGACTGGCAATCAGGGCAAGGCGATATTTGAGATGTTCGCTTAGCGAGTTGCGCTCGTCACGCATGACAGCATTATTGAGCTTGAAGATATGCTCCACAATCCAGGGTGTGTGAAGATAAAGTTTTAAGGTATTGGGCAGAAAACCCATTCTAGCCACGTAATAATAAAGCTGCGGTCTTACAGTAATTGGCACGTGCTCCATATTCTCGCCAACGGGCGCATAATCAATAAATGCTTCTTGATCATCTGTTATGTTTTTTTGTTCACTCATTGAGATTTAGATCCTTATTCGAGGTTATCACGTAAAATGTGTCGTCGGCATCACAACATGGTACGGTTAATCCTCATATCGTTGTTCCATTGCCAGGCTCGGTAAAAATGAAAGTCGACTGACCTTAATATAGCGGTGGCAAATCGTGCTGACAATATAAAATCAAGATATTAGGCCTATAGAGGGTAAAAGAGGTTAAAGGCTTCGTGCCAAAAAGATGCTAATCATAGACGTATGAGAGATATGTTAAGTAGAATCGTTTGCAAAACCGTTTGCAAAGATGAGTACAATACTGTCTGTAAGGAGCTACGGCCGTCTACCTCGCAGCATGTTGGGCGAAACATGGGTAAAAATACGTTGGACTGGAAGCACAGAATCGTTACCAAATTGCCTAAAACAACACTGTATATACGAAGTAAGCTTAATCAGGAGAGAAAACCAAGAGGGCAATTACCAATACGCCGCCTGAGAGCATCATGCTATAGTGTGTTCTATGCAAAAACGTCTGCCCAAATCCTTTGTAAGACGGGAAGATTTTGCCGCCAGTGGCGAAACGGCCGTACGGCCGTATGAACTGGAACTCAGCCTCTTTTTTGTTATCGTTCTTAGCGGCGTCTACATTGCCTACGACATCTTAGCCATTCCCGATGGCGGGCATCCCTTCGGCCACTCCCTGGGCATTGTGGGCACGCTGCTCATGGTGATGACAGAAACGCTGTACAGCCTACGCAAGCGCACCAGCCTGCTCAACTGGGCCGGACCCGTGCGCTACTGGCTCTCGCTGCACATTGTCACCGGCATCGTGGGGCCATTTATGGTGTTGATGCACACCGGGCTTCAGTTTCGCGGCCTGGCTGGAGTCAGTTTTGTGCTCACGCTTGTGGTGGTAAGCAGCGGGTTCATAGGGCGCTATCTTTACACGGCGCTCCCCCGCACCATCTCTGGCGTTACCACATCTCGGCAGGCATTAGAGCGGGAAATTACGGCCGTTTCCCAACATATCTCCCAGTTTGAAGCCCAAAAGCCGGAGCGCGTTCAGCAGCTGGTGGCCGAACTCAGCCAACGTCCTGAAGGGCGCAATCCGCTGCTCACCATTTTGGGAAGATCCTTCTACCAGTGGCGCTTCCAGCGGACGCTAAAGCAGCAGCTAAAGGCGTTGGACCAGCTTGCTGCTGAACAAAAGCAGCAGCTCGGCCAGCTGCTCACCCGCCGCCGTGACCTGCAGCGCCAGGCGGAAATGATGGAGGCTGCGCGCCGCGTTATGCGCGTCTGGCATATCCTTCACATTCCCCTGGGCCTGACGCTTTTCTTTTCTGTGGCTATTCACGTGGCCGCAACCATTTACTTTCGGGCAGGGCTGTTTAAGTGAAGCAGTATCGACGGATCGAACGCCAGCATCCCATTTTTTCACCCGTGGCTTTAATCTCCACGCTCGTTTTAATGGTGGGGCTGGCGGTTGGCGTTTACCTCACTGGCGGGCGCGCATTTAGCCCCGGCGAGCTGTCGGGGCTGAACCACAGCGGCGAGCCCATTGGCAACGTCATGTCCCACGCCGATATTGGCGATGACTGCGGCCAGTGCCACGCACCGTTCCAGGGCGTAGAAGCCACCCTCTGCCAGGAGTGCCACGAGAATATTGCTGTTGAGCGTGCAGAAGAGGGGCTGCACGGCCGTTTGCCCAACGTCGCCCAGTGCAGCAGCTGCCATCTGGAGCACCAGGGCCAGTACTACGATCTAAAAACGGCCGCTATTGCAGATTTTGACCACGACTTAACCAAATTTAGCCTGGCACACCACAGCGTGCGCGGCGCCAATGCTGAAATGACCTGTGCCGACTGCCATCTGGAAGAAGGCCGCTACACCGTGCAAGAAAGCATCTGCGCCAGCTGCCACCGTGAGCGAGATGCCGACTTTATGGCCCAGCACGTTGAAGGATTTGGCACGAGCTGCCTGAGCTGCCACGATGGATTGGATACCCTGGCTGACTTTACCATAGCCGATCACGCCACTTTGTTTGCCCTAACCGGCGCGCACGAAACGGCCCCCTGTGAAAGCTGCCACATCGCAGGCCAATTTGCAGGCACGCCGCAAGAATGCGTCGCCTGCCATGCCGAACCAGAAAAGCACAGAACCATGTTTGGCACCGAGTGCAGCGACTGCCACACAACCATTGCCTGGCAGCCCGCCACGCTTAACGGCACGCCCTTTGACCACGAACGCGATACCACCTTTAGCCTCGCCCGTCACCTTAACGATTTCGACGGCAGCGAGATGAGCTGCCTTCACTGCCATAGCGGTGAGCAGCCGCTACAGGTAGCAAACGCCACCTGTGAGGCGTGTCATGGAACGGCCGCGCCCACCTTTATGGCCGAACACACCGAACGCTTCGGCCCCACCTGCCAGGATTGCCACGATGGCCTGGACAGCATGGCCGATTTTGACCACGACGACGTCTGGCCGCTGGCCGGGCAGCACGCCGTTATTGAATGCGCGGCCTGTCACGTCAATCAGGTGTTCCAGGGCACCCCCCGCGAATGCGTCGCCTGCCATGCCGAGCCAGAAATTCATCGCGGCATTTTTGGGACCGACTGCGCCAACTGCCACACGGTAGAGGCCTGGCTGCCCGCCCAGCTGCGCCAGCACACCTTCCCATTGGACCACGGCGAGCAGGGCGTGCTGGAATGCGCCACCTGCCACACCGGCACCAGCTACACTGCTTACGACTGCACCACTTGCCACGAACACAACGTGGAAGAAGTGCTGGACGAACATGAGGATCTCAACATTACCCAAGCCGAACTATTTAACTGTGCCTCCTGCCATCCTACCGGGCGCGAAGATGAGGCTGAAGATTAGTGGGCAATGAGCGCAAGCAGGCAGTTGGCTGCCATATTGACCCAATTTCTCACTTATTCACGGCAAAATCGCGCGCGCCCGTTACCAAATGCAGCTAAATGACACTTACACGATGACGTAAAAAAAACGGAAGGGTTTTGTATGGGCATTTTAGATGCTTTATTTCAACGGAAGAAGGAAGTAGAAACGGCCGTGCCCGATTCCATGATCCAGCTGGGCCGGGTAGTGGCCGACGCCAGCCGCTGCGTCCAGTGCGGTATCTGTGGCTACAACTGCCCCGTGGGCATCCCCGTGCGCGACTACGCCCGGCAGGGCTTGCCCGTAAGCGACGCAGCCTGTATTAGCTGCGGCAACTGTGTCAACGTCTGCCCGCGCGGCACGCTGCGCTGGGAAACTGAGGCTCATGTACTTGTGATGGACCGTTTTGCGGCCCAGATGGGCGAAATGGCCGGTGACGATTAATGCGCTATGTGATTATTGGCAACGGGGCAGCCGGGGCCACCGCCGCCCAAACGATCCGGCAGCACGACGCCAGTGGGGAAATTATTGTTCTCACGGCCGAACCATATCCCATGTATTCCCGCCCGGGACTGGCCTACGTGCTCATCAAAGAAGTGCCGCCGGAGCAAATTGTGGCCCGCTCGCTGGATTGGTACGAGGAATGGGGCATTAATCTGGTGCTGGGCGAAGCGGCGAGTCTGGATGTAACGCAGCAGCTGGTTTGCTTGGCAGACGGCCGTTCCATCCCCTACGACCGCTTGCTCATTGCCACTGGAGCCAGAGCCACCCCGCCACCCTACCCTGGCGCTGAGCTGGATGGCGTTGTTTACCTGGATACCATGGACGGCACCAAGGAGCTGATTAAAAAGACGCGCCGGGCGCGCCGGGCCGTTGTGGTGGGCGGGGGCATTACGGCCCTGGAGCTTAGCGAAGGTCTGGCCCATCGTGGCGTGGAAACCCACTACTTTTTGCGCCGTGGCCGCCTCTGGGGGCGCGTTTTCAATGATGAAGAAGCCGCAATGCTGGAAAAAAAGATGAAGGCGCATCATGTGCACATCCACTACAACACAGAAGCCGTGGAAATCCTGGGCAACCGCCGGGGCAAGGTGCGGGGCGTGCGCCTGGAAGACGGCAGCGAATTCAAGTGTGACCTGGTGGGCGTAGCGATTGGCGTAAAGCCGCTCATCGACGTTGTTGCAAATAGCCCCATCGCCACTGATCGCGCCATTTTGGTGGATGAGCAAATGCGCACTAACGTGCCAAACGTCTACGCTGCCGGTGACTGCGCTCAGGTGTACGACCGCTGGACCGGGCAGCATATGCTGGACATTCTCTGGCCCAGCGCCGTAGCCGAAGGCAATGCCGCCGGACTAAACATGGTGGGCAAAACGTACCGCTACCAGAAAGGCAGTCCGTTTAATGCCTGCCTGCTGTTTGGGCTGCACATCACCTCCATAGGCCAGATTAATCCGCGCACTGAACCCGACGCCGATGGCCCACAAATTTTACAGCACGTGTCCCGGGGTTCGAGTGAGGTCTGGTACACCTACCCACGGCCGTATCGCAGTGCCTGGTCCGCTGAAAACGACAACACCATGCGCCTGGTGCTCAGCGGCAATCATCTCGTCGGTGCGCTGGTCATTGGCGAACAGAGCCTGACCGACGCCTTGCGCTATCTAATTGAACATGAGGTAGATATTAGCCACATGCTGGAAGAGTTGAGTGCTGGTGGAATTAGAATGCGCCGCAGCTTAATGGCGTTTTGGCAAGGTCTGCTGGAAGAAACCCCAAGGGTTTCGGAAAGTCAGGGCCATAATCCAGAGGTCAATTAAACCCTTGAGGTTTGCAGCGCGTAACATCAGTAATTAGATTGGGGAAAAAGCTTTATGTTATACATAGTTGATAATCATATAAATTTAGATAAAAAAAATGGAAACGGGATGACTGAAAAAATGTCAAGTTTATCAATGAGAATCGAGAACAACGAAGTGCGAGGAACCATGGAAAAAGAATCCAAGACTTCTGGAAAAACTCCGTGGTTGTTCAGTCGGTTGACCGGGAAAGACTCTCGCCTCGCTGGTCGGTTGACCGGGAAAGGAAAAAAAAAACTCAAAATCTAGTTTTGTTTAATTATATATTTTAAAATTAGTAGAT
>JBHIWP010000170.1:0-11856 GCA_041987425.1 Promineifilaceae bacterium (SeqCode)
CCGTGACCCAGGATCATGGGCCCCCACGAACCGATGTAGTCGATATAGCGGCGATCGTTGGCGTCCCAGAAATAAGCGCCTTGCGCGCGCTGGACGAAGCGCGGCGTGCCGCCCACGGCGCGAAAGGCGCGCACAGGCGAATCTACACCGCCGGGGAGAAGCTCTTGTGCTTCAGCAAACAGTTCAATCGACTTCTGAATGTTCATCCTGTAAACCCTTTGATTTTTAGGACGCTGAATTACCTGATTAAGCTTGGGAATCAGGATGATCTGCGTTCTATTTCTTTGGTTTCTTCTATTATCGGCCGGTTGCTTCCTGGACGTAGGCTACTAATCGCTTGACCGTGTCGGTAGGTACGGTTGGGAAAATGCCGTGGCCCAGGTTGAAGATATGGCCTGGACGGCCGTTCGCCCGCCGCAACACATCATCCACCTTCCCCTTGACGGTCTCCCAATCAGTCAACAACACCGTTGGGTCCAAATTCCCCTGCACCGCCCGATCGTAGCCCACTTTCTCCCAGGCCAGATCCAGCGGAATACGCCAATCCACTCCAATAACGGAGCCGCCACAGGCAGCCACCTCTTCCAAATAGTAAGCGGTGCCCGTGCTAAAGTTAATCGTCGGCACGTTGGCCCGCTCTAGTTCGGCAAAAAGCAGCTTGTTGTAGGGCTGAATGTATTGCACATAATCCTGCAACCCTAGCGCCAGCCCGGCCCACGAGTCAAAAAGCTGCAAGGCCGACGCACCCGCGGCTGCCTGCTTCACTAAATAGTCCGCCTGCACCGTCGCCAGCTTGCGCATGAGCATTTCCCAGGCCTTTGGATATTGGTACATGAGCGCCTTGGTCTTTTCGTAATTCTTGCTGCCGCCACCCTCAATGGCGTAGCTGGCCAGCGTAAATGGGGCACCGGCAAAACCGATCAGCGGCACGCCGCGCGGCGTTAATTCCGCTGCCACCAGACGAATAGCTTCCAGCGTAAACCCCATATTTTCCTCTGCCGGGGGCGTTTGCAGCTTCTCTATATCTTCTGTGGTGCGAATCGGGTTATAAATCACCGGCCCTTCGCCTTTGACAAACTCCAGATTGAGGCCCATCCCCACCAGCGGGGGTAGAATGTCCGAGAAAATGATAGCGGCGTCCATGCCAAACGCATCAATAGGCTGGAGGGTGATCTCGGCAGCCAGCTCTGGCGTGCGAATAACTTCCAGCATTGAATGTTTGGCACGAATAGCCCGATATTCGGGCATGTAGCGCCCCGCCTGGCGCATGAGCCAGATGGGGGTGTGGTCCACCTGCTCGCGGCGGCAGGCGCGAAGAAAGTTTGAATTTTGCAATGATTTTGTCATGAATAACCTTTCTAATGGTGAATTGTGACTAGCGAATTGTGAATTGTTAACGATGCCTCACCATTCACAATTAATTGTTCACAATTCACGATTTTTCAACCAGGCCGCAGCAGCCAGGGCATGGTAAGTGATGATGAGATCGGCACCGGCGCGCTTGATGCCGGTTAGCGTCTCCAGAACGGTACGCTCTTCGTCCAGCCAGCCGTTGGCGGCAGCAGCTTTAAGCATGGCGTATTCGCCACTGACGTTGTAGGCAGCCAGCGGCAGCTCTGGGAACGCATCGCGCAGCTGGCGAATAATGTCCAAATAGGCCAGGGCTGGCTTTACCATGAGGAAGTCCGCCCCTTCATCTACGTCCAGAGCCGCTTCACGCAGGGCTTCACGGCCGTTTGCCGGGTCCATCTGGTGCGTCTTGCGGTCGCCAAATTTTGGCGCACCGTCGGCAGCGTCGCGGAAGGGGCCGTAAAAGGCAGAGGCGTACTTAACCGCGTAGGACATGATGGGCAGCTGGCTGTAGCCAGCTACGTCCAGCCCGGCGCGGATGGCGGCGACCATCCCGTCCATCATGCCGCTGGGAGCCACAACGTCGGCCCCAGCCGCAGCGTGAGACACGGCCACATCGATGAGCACGGGCAGGGTTTCGTCGTTCAGCACCGCGCCATGCTCATCCAGCAGGCCGCAGTGCCCGTGGTCGGTGTACTCACAAAGACACACATCTGTAATGACAACCAGCTCTGGCAGCTCCTGCTTAATGGCCCGAATTGCCCGCTGTACTATGCCGTTCGGGGCAAAGTTTTCTTGCCCAATAGGGTCCTTATGGGCAGGCAAGCCAAACAAGAGAACGGCGGGAATGTTAAGTTCGGCCGTTTTCTCCGCTTCTCGCACCGCTTCATCGACCGAAAGTTGGAAAATGCCCGGCATAGAAGGGATGGAATTGCGCACCTCTTTGCCATGCGTTACAAAAAGCGGGTAGATAAAATCGCCCGGGTTAATCTCAGTTTCACGCACCATGCGGCGCAGTCCAGCAGAGGCCCGCAGGCGGCGCGGCCGGGCCTGGAGATCAATGGCGCTTGTTTGGGTAAAGAGTCGTTCGACCATCTTCAATTTACCTCAGTGTCCAATAGTTGAGCAGATTTGAGCTGCTGCACCATACCGTCAATGGTGTATTCTTCAGGGACCAGCAGATTGGCAAGGCCGGCATCCGCAGCCGCCTCGGCCGTAACCGGACCAATACAGACAACCACCGCCTGCTGCAACATGCTTTCTAACGGCTTTGCAACTTTATCTCGGTGCTCGGCCATAATTTTAAAAAAGTTACGCACGCTGGAAGGGCTGGTGAAGGTGATGGCGGCAAAGCCTTTATTTAGTTCGGTCCAGGATTGAGGAGTGGGAACGGCCGTAACCGTGTCGTAAAGTGGCACTTCCGTTAAATTAGCCCCCCGTTCCTGCAGCAAATCGACAATCTCAGGGCGGCCGATTTTGGCCCGGGGCAGCAGCACCTTCTGGCCGCTCAAATCGCCCAGCCCCAGCACCAGTTCTTCACCTACAAACTCCTCAGGCATGTAGCTAATGTCGATGCCGCGCTCCCCCAGCTGCCGGGCCGTCGCCGACCCTACGGCCGCAACGCGGGGCAGGTTGTTCAATGCCAGTCCGAGTTCATCGACGCGGCGCAAAAAAAAGTCAACGGCGTTGCCGCTGGTGAAAATAAGCCAGTCAAAATCAGACAAAACGGCCAGCGCTGCATCCAGCGGTCCCCAGGGCAGCGGCTCTAGCTGGATTGTGGGAAACTCAATTGGCGTGAAGCCAGCCTGGCGCAGTTTTGTGCTGAAGGCCGCTGCCTGGTTGGCGGTGCGCGTTACCAGCACGCGGGGTGACTCAGCCATCGTCCAAAATCTCCGCTGCCCCTTCCGCCATAGCCTCGCGGGCCAATTCCTGGCCCAGCGCCTCTGGCTCCTCACCGCTGCCACGAACCTGCACCATTGTCTCTCCATTCACCGCACCGACATAGCCAATGAGATCAATACGGCCGTCTTTCCACACGCCGTAGGCAGCCACCGGGGTGGCACAGCCACCGCCAAGCGCGTGCAGGAAGGCCCGTTCGGCCGTAACGGCCGCAGCCACCTCTGGCTGATGAATGCTTGCCAGCAGTTCCAGCGTATCCGTGTCGTCGGCCCGACACTGCACGGCCAGAGCGCCTTGCCCAGGTGCAGGCAGCATTATCTCCAGCGGCAGCCACTCAGCCACGTACTGTTCTAGGCCCAGGCGAGTAACGCCCGCCGCGGCCAATACCGTGGCATCATACTGGCCTTCTTGCACTTTGCGGATGCGCGTTTCTACGTTGCCGCGAATGGAGCGCACGTCCAGGTCTGGACGCTGGCGGCGCAGCTGGGACTGGCGGCGCAGGCTGCTGGTGCCTATAACAGCGCCGCGAGGCAGCGTTGCCAGGGTGCGGCCGTCTGCCGCAATCAGCACATCCCGCACGTCGGCCCGCCCCACAATAGCCCCCAGGGTTAAGCCGGGGCTGTCTTCTACTGGCAAATCTTTCAGGGAGTGAACGGCGAGGTGGATACGGCCGTCTAGCAGCGCCTGTTCTAATTCCTGGGTAAACAACCCCTTACCGCCAATTAGCGGGAGCGGTTTGTCCAGCGTCTTGTCGCCCTGGGTCAGGTAGGACTTTGTGCGGCAGGTGATGCCGGGCCAGGCTTGCGTTAGCAAGCTGATAATGTGCTGCGTTTGCCACAGCGCCAGATTTGATGTGCGGGTGCCGATGATACGTTCAATCATAATCTTGTAGCGTAGCGTTGGTGGCAGGATCGGACAACCCGAATAAATCACGAACGGTGCTGGCGTAAACGGCCGCTTTCTCATCCTCGGCCTTGTGGCGCAGGCGCAAGGTGGGTTCATGCAACAGCTTGTTTACCAGCGCGCGCGAAAAATGGTGAATGTGGGCCAGCGTGTCAGAATCCACGTGGCTCAGGTAGCGCAGCGTGCGGTCCAGCTCCTGCTGGCGAATGGTCTCGGCCTTGTGCCGCAAATCCACAATGACCGGGCGTACAGCCAGGCCGCGAAGCGCCGCAGTTAGCGTCTCAATCTCGGCTGCGATAATAGCCTCGATAGCCGGAATTTGCTGTTTTCGGGCTGCCAGCGCCTCGTCCAGACTTTGCTTGAGCTCATCGGCGTCGAACAGGTAAACATTTTCCAGCTCGCGTATGGCAGGGTCAATGTCGCGCGGGACGGCAATGTCGATGAGGATTAACGGCCGTTCCTGACGCTGCTGCATGACTGTGGCGATGAGTTCGTAGCTGATCAGCGGCTCTTGGGCGGCAGTGGCGCTAATGACAACATCGGCCTGGGCAACGGCCGTTGGCAGCTGGTCCAGGCCATAAACCGGCAACCCATCCTCAGCGGCAAGCGCTTCGGCGCGCGCCCGGCTGCGATTAGCCAGAGCAACTTTCCTTGCGCCACGAGCGCGCAGTACCTTCAGCGCCAGATGGCCCATTTCACCCGCGCCAATGATGAGATGCTGCCGCCCGCTTAAGTCTCCCAAAATTGCCTGGGCTTGGGCCACCGCCATGGAGCTGGTGCTCACTGGATTCTGGCTGATGGCCGTTTCACTGCGTGCTCGCTTGCCGCAGCGGATGGCGGTGCGAAACAGCGCCGTTAGCGTCGGGCCAACCGACCCGGCCTCGGTAGCCGCGACAAAAGCGTCTGTCACCTGCCCCAATATTTGCGGCTCGCCTAATACCTGCGAATCTAGGCCCGCTGCTACCCGGCAGAGATGGCTGGCAGCGTCCAGGCCAGCGTACAGGTAAAGATGTTCCTGGAATGAACTCTTATCCACGCCGTTGATCAGGGCCAAGAGGTCGGTCAGCAGCGCGCGAGCGTCTAAGCCGGGGCAGTTGACCTGAGCAATAAGCTCCGTGCGGTTGCAGGTAGAAAGGATGGCCAGCTCCTGCACAGCGGCAAAGCGGCTGTCGGCCGTTTGCCAATTTGGCGGCAAATCCTGCAAAGAACAGCTTAGCTGCTCACGCAGGGCAATGGGGGCAGTGCGATAGCTGAGACCCAGTAAAAAAATTCGGGCGGGTGGCGTTTGGTGTTCCATAAATTTAGACTGACTGTGAAAAGACACGGCTGTCTGGCTTATTGCGGCGCAGCCGCAGGTCCAAAGCCATGGCGGCGTTGCGCAGGAACGGCCGTCCCCGCTCCGTCATTGTCATCTGGTTACCGTTGATTGTAACGAGGCCATCATTGAACAGTTCTGCCAGATAGTGGCGGACATCTTCCACCTGGGCCTCATCTGTTAGCTGCACCGTTTGCCTGGTCATAAACTGTAGAATTTGCTCGCGCTGCCGCCGATCTTCTGTACTTAGCAGGTGTCCCCGCAGCGTGCGAATCTCTCCGGCCAGCGCCTGCTTTTTATATTCGTTGATCTGCTTTTCGTTCTGGTGAAAGCAAGTGGGCGCCTCGGAAATGGAGCTAACACCCAGCCCTAGCAAAATGTCGGTGCGCATGTCGGCGTATCCCATAAAGTTTCGGTGCAGTTCACCACGCTCGTATGCCTGGTAAAGCTTGTCGCCGGGCAAGGCAAAGTGATCCAAACCCAGCTCCTTGTAACCAGCCTCTAAAAATATTTCCCGGGCAATTTCATACAGAGCGCGCTTGTCTGCACCTTTGGGCAGATCATCCTCGGTAAACAGGCGGTGTGCCTTTTTGATCCAGGGCACAAAGGCAAAGCTGTAAAGCGCAATGCGGTCCGGCCGGAGCTGAACGGTGGTTGCGGCCGTTTTGCGAAATGAATCCGGGGTTTGCGCTGGCAAGCCATAGATCAAGTCGTAGTTAACCGACTCAAAGCCCACTTCGCGCGCCATCGTCGTGAGATCACGCGTCAGTTCGTAAGGCTGAATGCGGTTAACAAGGTGCTGCACCTCCGGGTTGAAGTCCTGCACGCCCATGCTGATGCGCTGGAAACCCAGCTCGCGCAGCGCTTCCAGATGCGCCTGATTCGTTACGGTTGGGGCCACTTCAATGGAGCCCTCGAATTGCGAAGGGTCTATGTTAACCGCGCCCATAATTGGCCGCAACAGTCGCTTAAGGTTCTCTGCACTATAAAAGGTAGGCGTGCCCCCGCCCAGGTGAATTTGCCGGATCGGTGCGGTTCTAAATTGCGGAACCTGCGCCAGATAGCTTTCCCACTCTTTGTGGATGGCTTTGGTGTAGCTGCGTTCATTATTATGATTTTGCGTGATGAAGGTATTGCAGCCACAAAAGGTGCACAGCTTTTCGCAAAAGGGGATATGAATATAAAGTGACCAGGCCGTTTGGGGCTTATCGGCAAAGGTTTGCCGGAGGGCGTCAAGCCACTGTTCGCTGGTGGGATTGTCTGACCAGTAAGGGACGGTAGGATAGCTGGTGTAGCGCGGTGCGGGCACGTCGTATTTGGCTAACAACCCGTCACGACTCTGTTCTTTAAACATGAAATTTCCTTCAAAATTCTTCGTAAGCCAATGCTTGCTGCGATTTCTGATCAAAGATTACGCAGATTGCGCAGGTTTTTCTCGTCTATGTGCCCGTTGGTTTGGGCACTGAAAGCCCGAACGCTGTCGTGCAGCGATTCACGCTGCGGCTGTTCCCAGCCCTGCAGGTGTCGCTGGGCCAGTTCCGTGTACAAAGTTAGCTGGGCCTCGCTGTCATTTAGGCAGGGAATGTATTGGTACTGCTTACCGCCCGCTTCCAGAAAAACTTCTCGCTTTTGCTCAGCCATTTCCTCCAGGGTTTCCAGGCAGTCCACGGCAAAGCCAGGGCAAACGGTATCGACGCTTGCCACGCCTTCCTGACCCCACTGCTCCAGCGTTTTGTCGGTGTATGGCTGGAGCCATTCTTCAGGGCCAAAGCGGGATTGAAAGCATACCTCGTATTGATCCTGGTTTAGCCCCAGGCCTTCTGAGACGAGACGGGCCGTTTTTTGACAAAAGCAGTAGTAAGGATCGCCTTTTTCAAAGTAGTTCTGGGGGATACCGTGAAAGGAGTAGAGCAGTTTGGCGGAACGGCCGTTCTCCTCCCAAAAATTGCGAATGCTGTTGACAAGCCCCTGAATGTACAGAGGGTTGTCATGGTAGCCCGTGATGGTGCGCAGTTCCGGCATCCAGCGGTAGCGCCGCAGCTCGTCGAAGACGATGTCGTAGATGGTGGCGGTGGTGGTGGCGGAGTATTGGGGAAAGAGCGGCATGACGAGAATGCGCTGCACGTTGGCCGCGCGGAACTCGGCTAACTTTTCGTTGATGCTGGGGCGGCCGTAGCGCATCGCCAGCGCCACACGAATGTTGTCTCCCCACTGCGCCTGCAAATTGGCTTGCAGCTTGTCGGTAATACTTTGCGAATAGACAAGCAGCGGCGAACCTTGGTCGGTCCAAATAGAGGCATAAAGTTTGGCGGATTTTTTGGGGCGAACGTTTAGAACAATGCCATTCAAGATGGGCTTCCACAGCCAGGCGGGCCACTCGATAACGCGGGGATCGCTTAAAAACTGTTTGAGATACGGCCGTAGCCCCTTCGCCGTCGGTACCTCCGGAGTGCCCAAATTTACTAACAAAATGCCGGTTCGCTGTGGCTCCCCGTGAGCGTACGTCGATTGTCCAATATAGTTTGTCATGCAGTTCCTCTTACGGCTTGAAGACCGTGCGCCCAGCTCGCCAAAGCTAAACAAAGACTAATAAATCTATGCAAATCTATGCATGTGGACCGTATTTTACTAATTTGAGGATGCAGCGTCAACCGGATTTAAGTGGAACTGTGGAAAGTTATGAATTGCTCATTCAAAGCAATGATTCGTAGAACACGGCCGTTTCCTGCGCGATTTTTTCCCAGCTAAAGTGCTGGGCTAACTGAGCTGCGCCCTGGCCTATTGCTTCACGCAGTTTCTGATCGCTGGCCAGCGTTTGTACGGCCGTCACCAAGGCGGCTGCGTCCTCTACCGGCACCAGGCAGCAGTTTTCTCCTGGCCTGAGCTGAGGCGTTGGCGCTTGCGGCTCCGTGGTGATGAGCGGACGGCCGTGGGCCAATGCCGCCATGAGCGTACCGCGCCGCAGGGATGCACCGTCCCGGTAGGGCATCACCAGCATGTCTGCCGCCTGCAAATGGGCTGATACGCGAGCATCGGTCAGGAAGCCGGTCCAGTGTACCCGCTCTGCCAGCCCCAGCGCCTCAATTTGCGCCTGCAGCCCGGCCAGAAACGCCTGGTTGTTGCTGGCATCGCTGGCGCCTGTTTGCCCGCCGATGAAGAGTAGATGGAAACGGTCGTCTAGCTGCGCCAGCGCCTGAATCAGCGTATCGGCTCCCTTACTCTCGTTCAGGAAGCCGAAATAGCCCAGGAGAACATCTTCGTCATTCAGCTCCAGGCCACGGCGAATCTCAGCAATTTCAATGTGATTGGTGGGATGAGCGGTAATATTGCTCCCAATCGCAATTTGGGCAACCGGCTTCTCCCTCTGCGCCTCTGCGCCTCTGCGTTGAAAAAAGGGAGATTGGATAGTGGGGAGTAGAGATTGGTAGTCGGCGGGGTTGGTGGCGATGATGCCATCGGCGGGGCGGGCCAGGAAGTTTACGGCCGTTTGCCGCAGCCACCCCGCTTTGGGGAATAAATATGGCACGCGTAAATCGTGGAAGGTGACGGCGGTTTTCGCCACGTTCTTTAAGCGCCAGGGGAGAAAATTGATGGAGGCACTGTTCATGTTAAAGGCAGCAGGCTGGTACTGGATGTTCACCACGTCTAGCTCGTACCGCAACACAATATCGGCGATGCTTCCCAGCGAGGGCCAGCGCCAGCGATGGACATAGGGATGCAGTTGGGCAAAATCGAGGGGAATTGGCTCACGGGTGGCGCTAAAACGGCGTGGCGCATCTGGCGGCCGGGCTTCCCGGCTGGTGATGATGTGGAGCGTGTTGCCCATTTGATGCAGCGCCCTGGCTAATTCGGCCGTGAACGCGCCAACGCCGCCCTCCATCGGCGGGAACTCTCCGGTAACCAGACCAATTTTTAGCGTCTTCAAGGGGAAAGCAAATTACCTAGTTACGCAATTACCTAATCACTGGCCTTTGCAATTGAGTAATTAGGTAACTGGGTAATTAGAACATTTCGTAATGCTCGATGGGATGCCCACGCCAGCGCAGCAACGAAAGGGCATAGGTCCGGCGCAGCGCAACAAAGTTGGCCTTTTTGTAGAGTTCGCCCTTGCCTTTGGGGTCGGGCCATTTGCCATCGGCTACCTTCATCAAATCCTGGTCGCTTAGGGCATTGAGGCTTAACAGTTCTTCATGAAAAGCATCCGGTACCTTGCTGAGAGAGGGCGGCATGCCGCTCTTCAGACACTGCATCGCCACTTCTTCGATGGGCCATTTGCAAGCGTTGGCGATGTCCCTCAGCAAGTTATAGTCCGTCGTTGTTAGTTCCAATGTAATCTGTTTTTTCATTCTGTCACCTCAAGAAATTCAATAGCCTGCCGGTCGTAGCCCAGAGCGCAAAACCATCCAGTAGGCGCGTACCCGCTGCCAGCGCAACGGCCGTTTATGCCCCACTGCTCCCTTAATGGCTTCTAAACTCAACTGCCAACCATAGCTTGCCAATAAAAATAGTCGCAGCACGCTGGCTGCCATACGGCCATGATATTTGCGAAAGTAGCGTAATTTGGCCCGATTAAAATTAATGTGCCGCTGGGTCACCGCCTGTTCACTGCTCTTGCCAGAAAGATGAGTGACTCGCGCCTGCGGATAGTATACCACTTGCCAACCCGCTTCGTGAATCCTACGACAGTAATCTAATTCCTCGGAATACATGAAGTATTTTTCATCCAAACCGCCCACCTGGGCCACCACTTCCTGCCGGGTCATCAGGCAGGCACCCATTACCCAATCGACAACGGCTGTTTGCCCATCAGCTACATCCCCCGCGTAATAATGCTCAAACACTGCCTGGGGTGCGTATGGCTGAAGCCAGGTGCTTTCAAAGAATGCCGTGCGCACAGTGGGGAAGCGTCGTCGGGACGACTGCACCGTGCCATCGGCATTGAGCAGCTGCGGTCCCACAACCCCTACGCCTGGGTTTTGCTCTAAATAAGACACCATTTGGGCCAAAGCGTCACTATGTACAACGGTGTCCGGGTTGAGCAGAAGAATGTAACGGCCGTTTGCCCGCTCTAGACCCAGATTATTTCCGCCTGGGAAGCCCACGTTTTCCTGACAGGCTACAAGCTCCACCTGGGGAAAATGCTCGGCCACCATCTCCTGGCTACCATCGGTTGAGGCGCTGTCCACCACAATGACTTGCAGCCTCAGTGCCGCTTCTGCCATAACAGAACGCAGGCAGTTTTGCAGCAGCTCGCGCACGTTCCAGCTCACAATAATGATGGAGAGATCAGGTTTTGTCATAGCAGAAGAACAGTGTTTAGCAAATCAGTGTTCAGTAAGTAATTACTGGCCTACTGATTACCGATCACTGAAAAAAGCCTCCTGGCATTGACCGTCGTTTGCTGGGCCAGAACGGCCGTTTCCACCCCGCGCGCCTGTGCCAACCCCTTTGCCACATACGCCACATAGGCTGGCTCATTGCGTTTGCCCCGGTAAGGGTGCGGCGTCAAAAACGGAGCGTCTGTTTCTACCAACAAACGCTCTGCCGGTACTTTAGCCGCAATTTCTCGCAGTTCATCTGCTTTATTAAATGTGACAGGTCCGGTGAAGCCCAAGTAGAAGCCAAGATCCAGGGCGGCAACGGCCGTTTGCCAATCGCCCGAAAATGAATGCAGCACGCCGGGATTCTCACCCCCTGCCAGCGGCGATTCAGACAGAAATTTTATGACATCTGCGCTTGATTCCCGATTGTGAACAATCACCGGCAGTCTGAGCTCTGCCGCCAGCTCCAGCTGCAGCCCGAACGCCCGGTGCTGCACTACTTTGGGGGATTTGTCCCAGTAATAGTCCAGGCCAATTTCGCCAATTGCCACCACTTTGGGATGCCGGGCCAGGTCGCGCAGGACGCCGATCCAGCTGTCCTGCCACCCTGCCGAAGAGTTAGGATGAATGCCTACGGCCGCAAAAACGCCTTCGTACTTTTCTGCCAAAGCCAGAACGGTGCGGCAGTTGTCCAGGTCCAGCGCAGGCACCACAATCTGCCCCACGCCTGCCTCCACAGCGCGCTGCACAACGGCGTCTCTATCGTCATCAAACAGCTCAAAATCCAGGTGGCAGTGGGTGTCGATGAGCAAATTTATTGACCCCAATTTTCCCGCAGGCGCACGGCAATAACCTCACCGCGCACGCAGAGCTCACCCTCGGCCATCAGCGCAATTTCCACAATCACTTTGCGCGGTGTAATCTCGCGCACGTCGCCCCGCTGCTCCAGCTCTGGCCCCAGCGGCGTCGGGCGCAAATAGTCGACTTTTAGCGAGCCCGTTACAAAGCGAATGGCGGGGTCAGAATCAATTTCCCGATTTTCGGCGCGGGCAGTGGCGGCAGCAGCCG
>JBHIWP010000171.1:0-11771 GCA_041987425.1 Promineifilaceae bacterium (SeqCode)
TGGCCGAGCCAAACTGGTAATTCATCGTCGCGTCCCACTCCTGGCCCAGGGTCCAGGCGGTGGCAATGTTCCACTCTTCGCCCACAATGTAGGCGTCCGGGTTGGTGGCGTGCACGGCGTCGCGGAAGCCTTCCCAGTAGTCGTTATTCGGGTCGTTGGTCAGGCCAGGATCAACATCCCCGGCCACGTCCAGCCGCCAGCCATCGGCCCACTGCATCCAGGTGCGGCCTATGGCATCGGGTCCACCAGCCCAGAAGTAATCGCGCACGTCCTGGTTGCTTGCGTTGAGTTTGGGCAGGCTGTCGAAGCCAAACCAGGATTCATAAGTTGTGTCCCCGGCACACGGCCCGCCAGTTTGTGGCGAGAAGTAATACCAGTCGCGGAACGGACTGGAGACAGATTCGCAGGCACCTTCCGACGTGTAGCGATTGTAGCGGTCAAAGTAGATGCTGTCTGACGACGAGTGGTTAAAGACGCCGTCCAGCACCAGGCGTATGCCGCGGCTGTTGGCTTCCGTGGCTAACAGCTCGAACAGTGCCTGATCGCCAAAGTTGTCGTCGATGATGCCAAAGTCGGTGGTGTCGTACTTGTGGTTCGATGGTGATTCAAAGATGGGGTTGAGGTAGATGACCGTCACGCCTAAATCTTGCAGGTAGTCCAGCTTGTCGATAATGCCCTGCAAATCGCCGCCGTAGAAGTTTTGGCCGTAGATCTGGAAGCATTCATCCTCATCGCGCGGATCGCAAATCGGCGCGTTCCAGTCTGTGTCTTCAGAGCGGACGATGCTGCCGCCGGGGATGCCGTAATGGAAGCTGCCAGCGGGCGGGTTGTTGGCTGCGTCACCATCGCGGAAGCGCTCGGGGAAAATCTGGTACATGATGCCGTTTTTCACCCAGTCCGGCGTTTGGAAGGTGGGATCATAAACCGTAAGCTGCCAGCTATAGTCCTGGCTGTCGCCAAAGGTCTGCCCCCAGCCGCCGTTTCGACTCGCGTCGTCTTCGTAGTAGGCCACGGCCGTTCCATCTTGGGCAATAAAGCGATACCAGTAAATGGTGGGCTGAGCGCTGGCAGGCACGGTGGCTTGCCAGTATTCATAGGTGCCGTCGTCGGCCACGCGGCTCATGTTGAGCAGCATTTGCGCGTTCAGGCGATCATCCCAGACGCGCACCTGTGCCCCGGTGAGGTCGTTGCTGGCGGCGCGCAGGCGAAGCGTAACGGCCGTTCCGGCCTCAACTGCACCACCAGGGGTGCGGAACAGCGTGTCGCGGCTGTCGTGGCCCAGATCGCCCCACCAAATGTCGTTGTCGTTACTGGCCCCGCCGCCCGTATTGTTGACGCTGTCTTCTACTTCGTTTGTGGCACAGTTGTAGCGGAAGGTAACGGCCGTTTCGGAGGCCAGGCTTAAGGCAACGTTGCCGCCGGGGTAGCTTTCGTCCCAGGCTTCATCGCGCGCCACTTTGTATTCCCAGGCGCCCGCTGGAATGGTGGCCGTCAGGCTGTACCAGTCGCTGCCGGGTGCTTCTTGCCACATCATCGTTCGCAGGTTGTCCGGCGCCCACTCTGGCCCACCGATTTCATCCTGAAAGCTCCCGGCTACCGTGGCGATACATTGGTTGGCATTGTCGGCTACGCGGTTGGGTCCGGGCTGGAAGTACCAGCGCATCTGGCTGCCATCGGTCGTAAACGGCACGTTATTGGCCGGATGGGCGTTGTTCCAGTTGTTGAACTCAACGACTTTGTACTCGTAGCCGCCAGCAGGCAGGTTATCGCCCACAAAGCGATAAACGCCGTCGCCGTTGTCGTCTTCCATGCCGGTTTCCACGCAGACATTGTTCCACTCACCACAGGCGGCAGAGGCGGGTAAATTGTCCTGGAAATTGCCAGCGACTACCCATTCTGGATCGGCCGTTGTTTGGATTTCGTGCTCCACAGCGTTCGTTGCGCAGTTGTAGCGGAAGGTGACGGGGGAATCGGCCCCCAGGCTCAGCGCAACGTTGTTCGTTGGATAGCTCTCGTTCCACATTTCGTCGCGGGCGACTTTATACTCCCAACTGCCTGCGGGAACGGTGGCGGTGAAGCTGTACCAGTCACTGCCGGGCGATTCCTGCCACAGCATGGTGCGCAAGTTGTCGGGTGACCAATCATTGCCGCCCAATTCGCTCTGGAAGCTGCCAGCAACCGTGGCTACACACTGGTTGAAGTTGTCGGCTACCAAATTGTCGCCGGGCAAGAAGTACCAGCGGACCTGGCTGCCATCCGTGGTGAGGGCCACGTTATTAGCTGGATGGGCATTATTCCAGTTGTTCAATTCGACAATCTTGTACTCATAACTGCCAGCGGGCAGGCCGTCGGCAACTAGCCGATGAACGCCATCGCCGTTGGCATCTTCTGTGGTTGTTTCAGCACAGGCATTGTTCCAGTCGCCACAGGCAGACGACACGGGCCAATCATCCTGAAAATTGCCAGCCACCACCCAATCGAGCCCATCTGACCCAAAGGCCAGGTTTAGGGGCGCAATTAGGAGCAGCAGCAGGCTGGTTCCCAATAACAGTTTCCACTTGACTTGCAACTTTCGACTCATGTTTCCTCCAAAATGCTTCTCAACTCAGTGAAATTCAGTTTGCTTCAGAACAAAAAAACCGCCGCACCTTTATTCATTCAGGTGTCAGCGGTTGAAATTCGCAAAAACAGGTTTACCAGCAGGTGGATGCACTGCTGGCATGTGTAGTGGGGTTGATCAAAGCTGTTTCCCGGTGGGGAAGGCAAGGTTTGGTTCACTTTCTTCCGGTGGTGAGTTGTGGTGCACGGCCGTTTCCGCTGCGCCACATGCAAGGAAATAGTTGCGTTCACAACTAGTTGACGTATCAACTAATTTTAATATACAAAATTTATGCAGTCAAGCTTACGGCATCGCTTACAATTGCGCGTCCGTACAGCATAAACGAGGGCCGTTGTCGATGCACGCCTGGCAGGGTATGATTTCTTTCCATGACCGGAACGAGCAAATTGAAACTAAATCGGCCCATTGTCTTTGGCGTGGCGGGGGGTACAGCGTCTGGCAAAACGACGGTCGCCAGAGCAATTTTAGAGGCTGTGGGGGCTTCTCAGATTGCCTACATGCCGCACGATGCCTACTATCGCGACCAGCCCAATCTCACCCCTGAGGAACGCCGCCAGCTGAATTACGATCATCCGAACTCTTTAGAGACCAAGTTAATGGTGAAGCATATCAAGCAGCTTCTGAAAGGGAAGGCGATACCGCTGCCCGTGTATGATTTCACCACAGATCGCCGGACGGATGAGACGGTACTGGTGGAGCCAGCGCCCATTATCCTGGTGGACGGGATTCTGATCTTTACCAAGCGGCGGCTGCGCGAGCTGATGGATATTAAGGTGTATGTGGACACCGATGCCGACGTGCGTTTTATTCGGCGGCTGAAGCGCGATATTGAGGAGCGCGGCCGTTCTCTACAATCGGTTGTCACGCAATACATGGAGACGGTACGCCCGATGCACATTAAGTTTGTGGAGCCCAGCAAGCGCTTTGCCGACGTGATTATTCCCAACGGCGGCATGAACAAGGTGGCGATGCAGATGGTGGTGTCTCAACTGCGGGCGCTGCTGCCGGAATCCCAGCTGCAAGAGTAACTTTAACCCGCGGAAAAGCGCACCTGTCGCGCTTTAGTCAGCATACCGGGCGGCAAGGTTGCGATACTGGTTCAGGGTAGCTGCGGCCGTTTCCTCCCAAGAAAATCTCCTCGCCTGAACCAACCCTTTTTGGGCAAGCGTTTCGCGCAGCTGCTCATCTTGCAGCAGGGCCAGCAAAACCTCCGCCATCTCTCCACTGTCAGTGGGATCAAAATAGGTAGCCGCAGTGCCGCCCACTTCAGGTAGGCTGGATGTCTGAGCGCAGGCAACGGCCGTTCCGCAAGCCATCGCCTCCAGCACGGGCAGACCAAATCCCTCTACCAGGCTGGGAAAAACAAACAAAGTTGCGCCACTGTACAGGGCGGGCAAGTCCGCATCTGCCACCCGGCCCAGAAAGCGAACTTTGTGCGACAGGTTATAACGGGCAACGGCCGTTTTCACCCCGGCATATCGCTCATCCCAGGCGCCAGCAATAACCAGTAGCGGCGCGCCTGGTGCTTTTGCGGCCACGACGGTCCAGGCGTCGATGAGCCGTTCCAGGTTTTTATGGGGCTTGTTGATACCCAGGTAAAGCACATACTTTTCGGGCAGATTCAATTCTTGGCGCAGATTGTTTACGGCCGTTTCTGGCTGCGGCTTAAATTGCTCATCGGCTGCCAGGGGAACGGCCGTAATGCTAGCCGGATCAACTGAGTAATGGGCTAAAAATTCTTGCCGCGTTGCTTCTGAAATAGCCAAGAAATGATCGCCTGCACGCAGGGCAAGGCGGGTGGCCAGCCGTGCCAGCAAACGCGCCTGTAGCGATACCAGCTGGGGGAATTGTTCGGGAATCAAGTCATACAGGGTCAGCAGCGTAGGCACGCCAGGACGATAGGGCATCAGATAGTAGGCGCTGTGGTAAACGTTGGCGCTGAGCCGGCGCAGCAGGCGGGGAATGTGCCACTGCTGGCTAAGCGAGAAGGGGGATACGGCCGAAGCAACCAGCGACACATTTTCCTGGGCAGCAGGCATCTGCCAGCCCGACTTTGCCTGCGGATTGTGCAGCAGCAGTAATCGTTCGTTCACAGCAAGCTGCGGCACCAGGTGCCGGGCCAGATGGCTCACATAGCGGCCAATGCCGGGGAAATGATCTGTGGCGGTGCGGGCGTCGAGGATGAAGGTGGTCTTGGGGGGCATGGGGTCTTTGAGTAATTGAGTAATTGGGCAATTGGGCAATTGGGTAATTGTTCTTATAGCAGCTTTTTATAGACCTGTAACAGTTGGTTTACAACAGTTTCTACCCGGTGGTTTTCTAGCGGATAGTTGGGCAGTGCGGGATTTTGCCAAATGGCTGTGAGCTTTGACGCAATGGCATCGGCCGTAACCTCGGGCAAGACAAAATCAGGCAGATGGGTTTCAAATTCCGGAATGTGCGGTGGGCACAGGACTTTTTTGCCCAGGGCAATGGCTTCTAGAATGGTCAGGGGCAGGCCTTCAGAGCGAGAAGGCAGCACAACTATCTCAGCAGCCTGCATGAGGGCCAGCGTCTGTGCATGGGGAATGTGGTTTAGAAAATGGACTCTGGGAATTCGCTCTAGCTGTTCGGTAAACGGCCGTCCCAAGCGGTTCACACCTGCCATTACCAGATCAATCCCCGGGAATGTTTTTTGCCACTGCTCAAACGCCTGCAGCAGTTCGAGGACGCCCTTGCTTGCCGTCATATCCCCCGCATAAAACAAGAACGGCCGTTCCCCCAGACCAAAATGGGTTCGCGCCGCCTGAACGACGGTTTCTGGCAGCGGAAGCGGCTGAACAAAAGGCACGGGTATGTGTGTGGTGCGCTCCGTTGGGTAACCACCGGTTGCGGCAAAGTGGGCTACGCCGTGGGCACAGCAAAGCAGGTGCTGGCTGCATCGGGCCAGCGCCGCTGGCTGGCTCATTTTATCGCGCAGGTCGGCCAGAACGGGGACAGGCAACTGGGACACGGCGCGATAGAACAACTTACCTCGAAAGCGCGTGTGGAAATGGAACAGGTCGATTTCATACTGTTTTACCATCCGGGCCAACTTTTGCTGAAACCAGCGCTGGGTTTGCATGTAGGTGAGGGCGTGGATGAGATACGGCCGTTCCCGCGACACCCGCGTGGGCAAAAGACGCAAGACCGTTAATTTACCCGTGGAGCTTTCTTCCGCTTCTCCTGGCATTTGCTCTGTCAGCAGCACCAGCTGCTCAATGGCGGGCTCCGCTTCTAGCAGCGGCACAATGTCGGCAAAATAAGAGGCCGCACCGCCAACAGCCGGGGGATACAGTGGGGTCAACAGTAAAATTCTCATAGGCTAGATTTGCGACAGTGGTTAATCACCTTCAGGAAAGCATCACGGGCGGCATCGACTGTGTAGGGGGCGATCAGTTCCCGGCTGCGCTGGCCCATTGTGGCCCGACTGGCGGGATTCGACAACAATTCCTGCAGGGCGTCTGCCAGTGCCTGGACGTTGTTGGCGGGGATGACACGGCCGTTTCCGTCCACCAGCTCAGCACAGCCAGCCGCCTGGGTGGTGATAATGGGCAGGCCAAAAGCCATCGCCTCATTCACCACCAACCCCCAGGGATCGTGCAGCGTGGGCAGCACAAACAGATCGGCAGCGGCGTACCAGCTTGACTTTTGCGCCCCTTCCACGTAGCCCGGGAAATGAATACGGCCGTCTCCTGCTGCCATCTGTTGCAACATTTCTTTGTCCGGTCCATCCCCCGCCAGCACCAGCTGGTCTTCTGCATTAGCCTGCTGTTGGAAAGCCTCAACCAGACCGGGTAACCCTTTGCGCGGATTAAAGTAACCCACGTAGAGCACCACTTGCTTGCCCTCCAGCCCCAGTTCCGCCTTGCTTTGGGCAGGGGGCGGCAGCTGTTCGGCTGGCACCACCTGGTAGCCCCGAAAAATCTTGCTGCTTGCCGCGCCGCGCCGACGTAGAAATTCACTGGCTGCTTCACTGTAGGCCAGGAAAGCATTGGTACGGCCGTACAGCCAGCGGCGGTAGTAATTGCTAACAAAGTGACCGGAAGCAAACGCCGTATCAATTGCCTCGGACCACAGCACAAACGGTTTTCCTTGCCGCCGGGCGGTGCGGTACGCAGCTACAACAGCCGGAAAGTGGCTGAAATTTTCTCCGGCAATGATGAGATCGAAGGTAGCGTGGCGCAGCCATTTGCCCAGCCCTGGATTGAGCGTGAGCGGCAAGCCGGGTAGCGACACGGTGCGGCTGGGAAGGTGTATATGGTCAACATCCGTGTCTGCTGCATCCACCTGCCACAATCGATCTGGCTGGTGGGATTCACAGTAGAGCACGGTAAGCTCAACGGCTTCGGCCAGGGCCGTAAATACGGGCAGCCGATATGGGGCAGGCGTGTTGGTTAGCAGCAGCACGGCTGGGCGGCTCATGCCGGCTCCCCCCAGCTTATCGTATAGCGACGCTGAAGATGGGCAGGCGCTCGCTGCCAGGGCAGTGTTTCACGCACGGTTTGTGTTGTGCCAATGGATGTGTAGCCGGGCAAAATGTCCAGGTGGCCCTGGTGTCCGTCCAGCGCGAGCACAGTACGAACGGGTGACGAGGTGATTTGAAAACGGCCGTTCCCCAGCGGTTCCAGAGCAAAGGCTGTGAAAACCAGTGGGTAAACCGTTTCTACTTCATTGGGGAGCTGGCTGCCATCTAGCGTAAGCTGATCTTGAATAACGATTTTGTCCATTTCCCAGCTAAAAAAACGCTGCATTTTGCCCCAGCGGCAGCGACCGGTGAGCAAAATTGGTGCATGGAGCCTGGTTTGGGCAAATTGCCACTTCATCTCATGGCGTAAGTAGAGATAACGGCCGTTGCCTAGTCCCAGGTACGGCAGCGGCAACGTGGTCAACTGGTAAAGCTCGTCTGGCCCTTCCTCGCCGCCAAAGCAGGGCAAAATGGTGTGTCCGTGCAGGCAAAAGTAGGGCATTGGCTGGTCCTGGCTGAGCGAGCCGCCTGGGGCCGCCAGCGTCATTTGCCACTGCGGCTGGCGCACAAAGGCAAACTGTGGCGTAAGCTCAACCGGCTGTTGATAAAGTGGGGCTGGCTCAGACCTTCCGTCACTTAGCGCCTGGGCCGCCCGTGCCAGCATCACCCCAAAGAAGGGCAGGTAGTCGAACAAATTATTATAGCCATACCAGCCCAGCCAGCGCGGATCGCGGGTGTCAATTGTTTTCGGATAGTCACTTTCGCCTCTACGCAGCACTAATGGAAAACGGCCGTCTTCCTTCTGAAACGGCTGCACAAACGACCATACCTGTTCAAGCTGCGCCGCAGCGGTCTGGCTCCCGGTTGCTGCCTGTGCTGCTAAAAAGTAAATGAGCGCGCCGTAGCCAAAAATCTGCTGCTGCCCCCGACCAATGTAGAGCGTATCGCCATTGGGCGACACGAAGCGGCCGATGGCCTGATGCCCGTGCTGCACGGCCGTTTTGACAAAGCTCCAACCGGTCTGCTGATAAATTTCCCACAGCAGCACCAGAGAAAAACAGTGATATTGCAGGGAAAGCTTTTGCAGGTGAGGCATTTTTTGCAGGCGTAGAGGGGCGGTACGGCCGTAGGCAAAAGGCAGCGGCAGCCAGCGCGCTATCAAACGGTCGTCACGAATCAGGCCATCAGCCTGCTGCTGCGTGGCGAGAAGCAGGCGAGTGTGCCAGCGCAGCCAGCCTGTGCGCGTGGCTGTGCCCGATTGTTGGGCCCAAAGCAGCCGCACCAGCGTGCCCAGCAGCAGCCAGTTGCTGATAGGCGTGTTATTGAGCTGGGGCAACGCCGGCATGAGATTCTGGATTGGCTGGCTGGATTGCTGGCAAAAGTTTAGCAGTGCCCAGGCGTTAAATTCATGATGAGCCTGTTGATCTTGCCGGTTGAGCTGGCGCAGGGCAGCGGGGCGCAGCCTGCTGGCAGCCTCAGCAATTTCGCCCGGAAAAAATTGCCACAGCCACTGGGTAAACGCCTCACCGTAAATGCTGCGCGCCGGGAAGCCAGTTTTGTCCACCTGCCGGGCCAGCCAGGCGGCTATTTGATGGGCGGCGGTTTGCAAGGGTAAGGCGTTGTTCATAACTGTTTCGGGAGCGGTGGTCTTGTTTGCCGCGCCCGTTAACCGGTGATTTTTGCAACTTTTTAAGAAGATGAGAATTGCACGGTAGCGGCCAGGGTAAACCGGGTATGGCCTGGCACAAAGTTGATCGGAATGGCGTTGATGCGGCCAAAATTAAACCGCTTAAATTCCCCGGCGTAGCGCAGATGGGCTTCCAGAGCGGGCCACAGCCTGAGCAGGCGGCCAAGAGCGCTGGGCAGCACCAGATGGCGCGCGCCCACAAGGCGCAACTTGATAACTTCGCGGGTCCACTGCCGGGGCAGCAGCCGCAGATGCACAATCCAGGCGTCTTCCTGTGGCGAACAGCGTACGTACATCACCTGCTGCCAATCTGCGGGAAATTCAGCGGCATCTACTCGAATTTTGATTTGCCCCTGAGGATGCAACAGGGCCACGGATTGGACGGAATATTGATGATAGCTGTTTGCGCCATCCCACGAAATGGTCTTGTCGCTAATTTTGGCGTGGGTGACGGCCGTGCGACAGAAGGCAAAGCGCATGACAAAATCCATGGCCCAGCCATTTGCCAGGGCGGTGAAAGATGCGGCGCGCCGCACGGCCGTTTCCGACACCCTTGTGCCCCAGTCAAGCTGCCAATGTCCTTCTTGCATATCGAGTTTGAGCTGGCATTCGCTGTGGCTGCCGTCTGCCTGGTGGTTCAATAGCGTGGGCTCATTGTCCCAGCCGCCCGTTTCCAGGCTGAAAAAGCTGTGGGCGTCGGCCATTTCCAGGCCCCAGGGATGAATCCACTGCTGGCCGCCCCAGGTGAGCCTTTGCAGCGAGCCGTGCGCGCCAAATTCAGGAATCAGCCGTTGCGCCATTTACGTACTCCACTAGATAAGGTGGTGGCAATTAGACGAGGCAGGACGGCAAACGGGCGACCTCGCGCCAGCCAGTAGTTCCGTTTAATATGCCACAGGGCGCGGACATATTGGCCCGCAGTAATTTGCTGCATAAAAAAGTTACTGCCGTGCACGCGCCGCACCACCAGAGGCAGCGGCAAGTTCGCCAGACGGGCGCGCGCGGCAATACGACAGCACAGGTCATAGTCTAACGCGCAGGGCAGGGTTGGGTCAAAGCCGCCCGCCTGCTGGATGGCGTCGCGGCGATACATAATGGTGCTGTGTACAAATGGATAGCCGGTGAAGAGCTGCTGGCGGAGGCTGGCGTCATCTGGCAAAAAACTGCGCGTCTTTTGCTGGCCATCGGCCGTTTGCCACAGCGCTGCGCTGCCTACCAGACCTACTTCGGGATTTTCCTCCAGAAAGCGTGCCTGCGCCTCTAATCGCCCCGGCAGCATCACGTCGTCGGCATCCAGGTTGGCGATGAGGGGAGCGGTTGCCGCCTGCACGGCCATATTGAGTGCCCGGGCTCGCCCCACGCGCCCGGGCTGCAAGACGGTGAGGCGTGAATCAGTAACAGATTGCAGGTAGACGGCCGTTTCATCCGTTGAGCCATCGTCCACCACAATGTACTGTAGGGAAACGGCCGTTTGTGCCAGCACACTTTCTACCGCCTCCTGCAAAAACGGCATCCCATTATAAGTTGTGGTCATAACCGAAACGTGGAGGTCATTCATCTTCTTTCTTTTCGCCGTAATGAGCGCCAAAATTTGCCGCTAACTTTCATCGTTTTCTTCTAGTTCTTTGCGGTTATTTGCTCGCAGAAGCTGCCGCACCAAATCGAAGCTTTTTTGCAGCTGGGTGCGCTCAAGGAGCAGCAGAACGAGCAGGTAGATCGCCGCGAAGCTCAATGCCTTTTGCGGCAGCGTTACCACCGGATGCGCGGCAGGCAGCAGCCTGACAAGCAGCCCGGTCAGCGGCAGCCCCAGGGCCACGGCCAGAGTGGGCACAAGCAACATCTGCCGCAGTGAAAAGTCTACAAAGTGGCGCAGGCGGGGCAAAATGAGCACTATACCCAGCAGCAGCATGATATCAGCCATCACGGCCACGCCCTCGATGCCAAACCAGCGGCTGGCCAGAATAACGGCCGGAATAAAGAAGACCATTTGCCAGATTTGGGCTTTGGTGAGCGTTTGGGGTTCGCCAACGGCCGTAAGCAGCTGGGTCACTACCAGCAGCAGCGGATCTAGCAGCGTGTAAACCAGCATGAGCTGAAAAGTGAGCTGCATGGGCAGCCACTTTGCGCCTAAAAAGAGGCGAATGAACTCTGGCGTGATCAAGACAAACAGGCTGGCAAATAGAAAGCCGACCCGCACCAGCAGGCTCGCCACGCGGAAGAAAGCGCGCGAAAGCTGTTCCCGATGATTTTGCAGGCGGGCAAAGGCAGGAAAAAAAACGTTGCTGATCGGCTCGCCTACCACGGCGCGAGGATAATGAGCAAATTCATAAGATTTGGCGTAAAATCCCAGGGCAACGCTACCGGAAAAGGTGCCAATCCAGAAGTCATCGAAGGTGTCCAGCAGCGAGGAGGAGAAGGTCACCGCCGATACTTCCTCATCCATCAGCAGGTCTCCTTGGATTCCTTGGAGTGTGCCTGGAGCCGCACCACAGGCGATGCACGCGCCATCGAGGTTCAACTGCAGCTCGACCGCCTCGGCTCCCGAGGACAATGACACCACCTCAGCGGCATCAACCACGACTCCGCCACCATGCCCGGACAGGGCTGCGCGCACCACGCCCAGACGTGATATCAGTGCAGGAACCAGATCGGCGTCGGCATCACGAACCAACGTCACCAGAGAGAGCCCGGCCAGACGCTCTTCTTCAGCCGGATCGAGCACCTAACAATGGTCGTAACCGGCCGGGCCATCCTCGTCATTGAAGAAATTGAATAGCGGCTGGCCGTTGGCTTTCTGGGCGGCTGCAAGCAGGGCGACCTGATGCCGCTCAGTGCGCGACAACAGGATCTGCGGAAATACCTGCTTCTTGGCCAACTTGGCCTTCTTGGCCGCGCGCAGCTTGGCGGCCGGGTTGACCGGAGCGAGCAACTCCGTGACCTGGGCCGGCATCGGCACCGGGGTAATCGTCACATCGGCC
>JBHIWP010000172.1:0-11747 GCA_041987425.1 Promineifilaceae bacterium (SeqCode)
GTCGGATGGTAGCAGATCAGGCGTAAACTGTACGCGGCGAAAGGTGCAGCCCAGCGAAGCGGCAATGGTTTTGGCTAATGTGGTTTTGCCGGTGCCCGGCACGTCTTCCAGCAGCAGGTGGCCACCCGTTAGCATGGCAATGAGCGCCAAATCAATAATCTCGTCCTTGCCGATAATTACTTTTTGAATATTTTCGCGCAGCTTTCTAGCAGTTTCGGCAATCGTCAATGTGTCTTGTGCGGCAATCATAAATATTCCTTGTGTATTTCGTCATGCTGAACGCCAGGCCGACGCTGAATCTTAAGATGAGGACAGCCATATAAGCCATGGCAATACAATAGCTTAACGGCGTCTCTCAGCTAATACAAACTCATATCAAAACCGTATCAAAAGCTAGCGGACCTGGGTAGAAAGAAAGTCCAGAATATCGATTTTAGTCAGGATACCCTGCACCTGATCGTCTGTGGCAATAATCACGGCGCTGTGCTTGCTAAAGATGCCCACCAGCGTCTCCAGCGGCGCGCTGGGGCGCACCACCGGCACGTTCGTTTCGATAATGGCTTCGATGGTCTCATCGGGCGAATGTCTGGCGTGGTTGGTAAGCAAAATGTGGTTGAGCAAATCAATTTCTGAAACGACGCCCAGGAGACGGCCGTCTTCATCCAAAACCGGCAGCTGCGACACATTATACTGCTTCATCAAGGCCACCACGTCTGTCATCAGGTCTGTAGGCCTGGCGGTGATAATTTCATCTGCATTTTTGGCCGCCTGAATATCTGCCGCGCGGAAATCAACCCAGGTTTGCTCCAGGAAGCCGTTTTCACGCAGCCATTCATCATCAAATACCTTGCTCAGGTAGCGCGAGCCGGAATCAGGCAAAATCACCACGACCACATCGTCTTTGCCCAGCTTTTGGTCATAGGCGTATTTAATAGCCCCAGCCACGGCCGAACCACAAGAACCGCCGCAGAAGATGCCTTCCTCGCGCACCAGGCGGCGAGTCATCAAAAAGCTTTCCTTGTCATTGACCTGCACCACATGATCAACAACGCTTAAGTCCAGCGTGGTGGGCAGAAAATCTTCGCCAATGCCTTCTACCTTGTATCCCTCTGCTTTGGTGTAACGGCCGCTTCGGTGCAGTTCGTACAAAATTGAGCCAATGGGATCAACGCCAATGATTTTGACGTGCGGATTTTTCTCCTTCAGGTAACGTCCCGTGCCCGTGATGGTGCCGCCGGTACCCATGCCCACCACCAGATGGGTAATGCGCCCTTTGGTTTGCTGCCAAAGCTCCGGCCCGGTGGATTCCACGTGGGCCTGGGGATTTACTGGATTGTGATATTGGTTAGCCAGAATGGCGTTGGGGGTTTCTTCTACTAATTTGCGGGCGACGGAATAATAGCTGCGCGGATCGTCTGGCTCAACGGCCGTTGGCGTTACCACCACTCTGGCCCCAAAAGCGCGCAGCAGCAAAATTTTCTCTTGCGACATCTTATCTGGCATCACAAAAATGCAGCGATAGCCTTTTATAGCGGCGGCTATGGCCAGCCCGACGCCCGTATTGCCGGAGGTTGATTCGACAATGGTGCCCCCAGGCTTTAATTTGCCGCTGCGTTCTGCATCTTCAATGATGGCCGGGCCAATTCGGTCCTTGACCGAGCCGCCGGGGTTGAAAAATTCCACTTTTGCCAGCACGGTGCAGGGCAGATCGCTCACGACAGAGTTGAGCCGCACCAGCGGCGTGTTGCCAATTGTTTCCAGAATGGAGTCATAAACTTCCATTTCTGTTTCTGCTTCTTTTGTTAATACTTGTTCCATGTGGTTCACCTATACTTGATGTGGGTTGTGGGAAACGGCCGTAGGCCCCCAAATATTTTGCAAATTTACGTTCTGTGCCAAGTATACCCGAACCCCTGTCTATGTTGAAATAGCCAAAGGCGCACAAGCCTGAGGCGGTACTCACGCCTGCGCTTCGATTTGTGTTTATGTTATCCCGGTTTATAATGAGAACAGTTAGCCTGTTGACGGCAAGCCGTTTGTAGTTCATCAGGAGATTGACAATGAAAAAATCGCGTTGGTTGGCTCCCATTCTGGCCTTGCTGCTGTTGGTTCTCACCATGACCGTCGCTTCTGCCCTGACGTATCAAGTGGCCTGGGGAGACACGCTTACCGGCATTGCCCGGCGCTTTGGCACCTCCGTCTCCACAATTCTCCAGGCCAACCCTCAAATCAGTAATCCCAACCTGATCTACGTAGGCCAGCAGCTAGAAATACCTACGGGAAACAGCACGCCTGCGCCAACCCAGCCGCCCACCAACACTCCTACCCCAACACCTCCGCCCCCTACGGGCAGTCAAATTTACATCGTCCGGGCTGGCGATTCGCTTTCAGCAATTGCCCGCCGCTTCAGCACCACTGTGGCAGCTATTGCCCAGGCAAATGGCATTAGCAATGTCAACTTCATTTACGTGGGGCAGCGCCTGACCATTCCGGGCGGCGGGCCGGTGCCAACGCCGCCACCTGGCGCAGGTTTTGCCCTTGGTGCTCAAGCGCTTAATTTAAACAACGCGGCCCAGATGGAAGAAGCGGGGATGACCTGGGTAAAATACCAGTATAAATGGCCGTCTGGAGATTCTCTGGCAAACCTCGAAGCGCTCATTAATTCTGCTCACGCTGAGGGGTTCAAGATTTTGGTTACGATTGCAGGCGATACGCC
Source organism: Promineifilaceae bacterium (SeqCode) (assembly GCA_041987425.1). Taxonomy (GTDB): domain Bacteria; phylum Chloroflexota; class Anaerolineae; order Promineifilales; family Promineifilaceae; genus Leptofilum. The sequence goes on from JBHIWP010000172.1 coordinate 2,717, forward strand.
GTATCCGGCTGCCAACAGCATTAATTTTCTGGGCTACATTGATTTTGTGAAACAGGTGGCGGCACTTGGGCCAGACGCAATTGAAGTCTGGAATGAGATGAATATTGATTTTGAGTGGCCTGCGGGACAAATAAACCCTAATTCTTACGTGAACAACATGCTGGCGCCAGCGTATACGGCCGTCAAAGCCGTTAACACAAATATCCTGGTCATTTCTGGAGCCCTGGCTCCCACCGGTTTCGACAACACGACGAATGCCTGGTCAGACGGCCGTTACCTGGCAGGCATGCGCAATGCCGGAGCGGCCAACTATCTAGACTGCGTTGGCGTTCACTACAACGCCGGGGCTACATCGCCCGGTGCCACTTCTGGCCATCCCGCCGATCCCGGTGACCGGCACTATAGCTGGTATTATGTGCCAACTCTCAATCTGTATCGCAATACCTTCAGCGGCACGCGCCATCTCTGCCTGACAGAGTTTGGCTACCTGACGGCCGAAGGATTCAGCGGCTTGCCCGCCAGCTTTAGCTGGGCCTCGGGCACCAGCCTGGACGAGCAGGCCGTCTGGCTGGCCGAGGCCACCCAAATAGCTGCCAACAGCGGCTACGTTCGCTTAGCCATTGTGTTTAACCTGGACTTCACCAAATACGAACCCGACGGTGACCCGCAGGCTGGCTATGCCATTATTCGCTCGGACGGCCGTTGCCCTGCCTGCCCCCGCCTGGGCGACGTAATGAAGTAAGTTGTTTTGAAAAATTTTCGCTAGGGAAATGGAGAATCAAAAGTTGTAGGAAGTAGGTTCAGCAAGGTTTGCCCTTTCACAAAACAAAAATGGAATTGGTAAACCTGAGTGGGAGGTACAGGATGAAAGTCAGCACAATTTTGGCCACAAAAGGGAATAAACTGATCACCATTGCCCCAGAAAAACCGATTCGAGATGCGGTTGCGCTGCTTGCCCGCCATAACATTGGGGCACTCATTGTGCTCAATGAGGCTGGCAAGCTAGTTGGCATCCTCTCAGAGCGGGATGTGGTGCGGCAGCTCGATCAGCAGGAAGAGCTGCTGTCTCAACCGGTGGAAAGCGTCATGACGGCAAAAGTCATTACCTGCCTGCCCCAGGACGATCTCATGTCGGTTGCCCACAGCATGACCGAGCGCCGCTTCCGCCACATGCCCGTTTTGGAAAACGACACGCTCTTGGGGATGATTTCAATTGGGGACGTGTTGAAAGCGCAGCGTGACTACTATCATGGGCAAATCGATACGCTCGAGACACAAATTTTAGCCACCGAACAAAAGCATTAAGGAGTGAGGTATGTCTGAAATTGGCAGCGACACGCATCCGCTGCGGGTCGCTATTGTGGGCGCTGGACCGGCTGGTTTTTATACGGCCGAACGCCTATTCAAAGAGAAAAATTTAAACATCACGATCGACATGTTTGATCGTTTGCCCACCCCCTTTGGCCTGGTGCGCAATGGGGTTGCTCCGGATCATCAAAAAATCAAGTCGGTTACCAAGGTGTTTGATCGGCTGGCTGCCCGGCCGGAGTTTCGCTTTTTTGGGAACGTTGAGCTGGGTACAGATATAACCGTGCAAGATTTGCGCCAGCATTATCACCAAATCGTGTACACAACCGGCGCACAAACAGACCGTTACCTTAATATTCCCGGCATTGACCTGAAGAACAGCCATGCCGCGACGGAATTTGTGGCCTGGTATAATGGCCATCCTGATTTTCGTAACTGTGCCTTCGATCTGTCCCAGGAGGCGGTGGTGGTAATTGGCGTAGGAAACGTGGCCGTAGACGTCGCCCGCATTCTGTGCCGCACCCGTGAGGAGCTGCTAGAAACAGACATTGCCGACTACGCCCTGGAGGCATTGAGCAACAGCAACGTAAAAGAGGTCTACATGCTTGGCAGGCGTGGTCCGGCACAGGCAGCCTTTACGCCCCCGGAAGCCAAAGAATTGGGCGAACTGCCCGGCGCAGACACCATTGTCCTGCCTGAGGAAGCACAACTAGACACACTCAGTCAGGCAGCGCTGGCCGATGCTGACCGGGGCACCATGCGCAATATCGAAATTATCCAGGAGCTGGCCCGGCGCGAGCCAGAAGGCAAGCCCAAGCGGCTGACCATTCGCTTCTTGGTATCGCCGGTCGAGCTGATAGGCAATGATGCAGGCGAGGTGGTTGCCATGAAGCTGGTGAAGAATGAGCTTTACCAGACGGAGACCGGCACAATGCGGCCTCGGGCAACCGATAAAATCGAAGAAATTCCGGTTGGATTGGTGTTTCGCTCCATCGGCTACCGGGGTGTACCCCTTGCCGACGTGCCTTTCCATGAACGATGGGGCGTTATTTTAAACGAAAAAGGGCGCGTGCTGAACGAAGACAGCAATGAGCCAGTTTTAGGCGAGTATACGGCAGGCTGGATTAAGCGTGGCCCCACTGGTGTGATTGGGACGAACAAGCCAGACGCGGCCGAAACGGCCGAATGTATGCTGGAAGATTTGGCCGCGGGCAAGATTCTCTCCCCAGAACAGGCCGAGCCCAATGCCGTTACGCAGCTGGTACAGGAGCGGAAGCCTAATTTCGTTTCCTATGAAGATTGGCTGAAGCTGGACGAACTAGAAACGGCCGCAGGCGAGGTACAGGGCCGACCCAGAGTGAAATTTACAAGCGTGGCTGAGATGTTGGCCGCATTAGGAAAGCAGTAATTTTGGCAGACAATACAAAAGATAAAGTGGTTATTTATAGCGATGGTGGTTCCGACCCCAATCCCGGCATTGGGGGCTGGGCCGCCATCTTGCGCTTTGGCCAGCATGAAAAGGTGCTCACCGGCAACGATCCAGAGGCGACGAACAATCGCATGGAGCTCACGGCGGCGATTCGGGCATTAGAGGCTTTGAAACGGCCGTGCACCATCGACTTCTACACCGATTCAGAATACCTGCGCAAGGGAATTACCAAATGGATTGATGATTGGGCGGCGAAAGGCTGGCAAAAGAAGGGAAAACCAATACCGAATGCCGATTTGTGGCAAAGCCTGTGGCCGCTGGTGAAAACTCATGAGATTGAGTGGCATTGGGTAAAAGTCCACGCGGGCAACGAATACAACGAGCGGGTGGACCGGCTGGCGCGCAAGGCCCGGCTAGAAATCACCCCCGGCGACGCCATAGATCCCAATATTCCGCGGCTGTTTCTGCGCGGCTCTTGCAAGGGGAATCCTGGCCCGGGCGGTTGGGGTGTCGTTTTAGAAGAGGGCGACGACACGGAGCAGGCCAGCGGCTCAGAGCCGCAAACGACCAACAACCGCATGGAGATTACGGCCGCTATTGAGGGTTTGCTGCTGCTGCCGCCGGGCAGCGAGGTGCAGATTTTTACCACGTCAGATTATTTGTACCAGGGGATTACGCAGTGGATTCGCAATTGGCGTAAGCGAAAGTGGATGAAGAAGGGTGGAGAAAAGCCCGTAGCCAATGCCGATTTGTGGCAGGCGCTCGATAAGCTGGCCGATAATTACGCCATTCGCTGGATCAACGCCAAAGGCCAGGAGCTGGACGGATTGGAAGAAGCAGGCAAGCTGGCTGCCAGCGCCATCCAGGTTGTCTAGTCCACAGCGTCTTCGCGAGTCGCGTCGCGCACAAAGCGGCAGGTTGCGTGCAAAAAGCCAAAGTTGCCCACCGGAGGCATCAGTTCCATTACTTCTAAGATTTCAAAAATACGGCCGTCGAACATGACCTGCTCCCCAACCTCCGGCCGTTTATCAATATTGATGATAGCCCCAGGATGTTCACCGCCAGCAACAACGTAGCTTACCTTGTAAAAAACGTCTTCATTCATTGCCCCACGCTCCTTAAGTTTATAGCTCCGCTAAATTACGATGCCGCAGCTTAAAGGCAATGTCTATCGCCAAATTCCGCATAACAATAAAGCCAATATGGTTATTTTCTTCGCACAGCCGGTAAAACGCATCGCTTTCAATTAGGTAAAGGTCCGCTCCTTCTCTGGTAGCCCGCACTGAGGCCGAACGATAGCCTTGATCAATGAGCGCCATTTCGCCAATAACCTGCCCCTTTCCCAACACCACCAGGCTGCGCGCGTCGTTCAATCCTTGGATGAAGACCTCTACAGAGCCTTGTGCGACAATATACATCTCTTTTCCAGTAGTGTTTTGGGTGATAATTACCTCACCAGCGGCTGCCTTGCTTTCCTGGCAAATTGCCGCCAGCTGTTCCAGTTCCTCTGCCTGTAGGTTGGCAAAGAGCTGCACCCGTTTTAGCAAATTAGAGATTGACATGCTTGCCTCCCGATGGGCTGAACACGGCCGAAATATTGACATTTGGCGAATCGTTGATAAACTACCGCACGACTAAGCCGAAGTGGCGAAATAGGCAGACGCGCTACGTTCAGGGCGTAGTGAGCATTACGCTCGTGTGGGTTCGACTCCCACCTTCGGCATTTGTTTAAAAGCTCAAACAAAACTGTTTGAGCTTTTTTTTGTCTCTGGGGGTCTTCAAGCCTGGTCAGGCTGCCATAAAAGAGGAATTTTCGGCGCGAACGGCCGTTTTCCAAATCAGACTCCCTGTCAAACGCACCAAACCGATAACTTTGCATCTTTCACATTGTGGCAGATGTTTATGCTCTCGTCAACTATTCGCCGCTGGCGATTCCAGCATTGTCCATAAAACAGTTAAGCATCTAATTTGAGAAAATCAGCACAAACTGTATAATTGCTCGTCAACTTGATTAACAGCTTAGCTTTTTGTAAATGACGCCAATAAACGCGTCTTTAACACAGTAAGAAATACCACATTTTGCCAATGGTTGAGGGTTTGCAATGATTTTTCTGATAGCTGTAGGTGCCATCCTGTTGCCTCTTTTAATAGGTGGGCTCATTGCCTGGGGCAGCGCCAGCTTTTCCCAGGTAGTAGAAACCACTAAAGAAGAAGTAGAAAACATGGACAAAGGGTTCAACCCGGCGGTTACGTTTGGCCATGAGGTAAAGGTAGATGCTTCTCCGGAAGAGATGCTTAGGCAGGCTCGTCTGGAAGCAGCCCGCAAGGCTGCAGCAACGCCGCGCGGGGCCAATATGCGCATAGGCCGCAAAGGGCACGAAAATTTGCGCACGGCCGGTGCTGCCCTGGAAGAAGATCCGCTAACGGCCGTTCGCATTGCGATGTACCACGGCTGGGATGGGGCTCGCACGGGCGCCGTAGCCGCTGTAGCTGCCCCCGCAGTGCCTGCTGCTGTTGGTGCTGCACCCAGTGGCAAAATCAAGCTGGTGCCCGGCAAAGATTTCGAAGTTATAAAAATCACCGACGATATGCCGCCTGAAGAGAAGCGCAAGGCGCGTATTGCCAACGCCAAAGCCAAGTCAGCCGCCTATAAAGCTGCCAAAGCCGCTGGCGTTCCGGCTGGCGTCCCCGCCGCAGGCGCGGCTCCGGCAGCAGCACCTGCAGCCCAGGCAGCCGCCCCGGTTGCGCAAGCGGTTAACATTACGCCCCCCGACCTCACTGAGATCACCGACGATATGTCTCCCGATGAGGTACGTAAGGCGCGTATTGCCAACTCTAAAGCAAAGTCTGCCTTTAACAAGGCGCTCAAAGCAGCAGGGGTTGATCCTCAGGACGTTGAAATTGTAGATGGCAAGGTGGTTATGCCCGGCGGCGCACCTGTAGCTGCGGCCCCTGCCTCTGCTGCGGCTGCTCCTGCGGCGCAAGAAGCACCTGCTGCCCCCGCAGCCGGAGCGGCCCCAGCTGCTGCCGCCAACATTCCCGCGCCGGAGCTGGTAGAAATTACGGATGAAATGTCGCCCGATGAAATCCGCGCGGCCCGCATTGCCAACTCGAAGGCCAAGTCAGCTTACAATAAGGCGCTGAAGGCAGCGGGCATCGATCCCAAAAGCGTGAATTAAGCACCGCTGAAAATTTAAATGTGATAGGGACGGCCGTTTCAAGTGAAGCGGCCGTTTTTTATTTCAGAGCCTTCAGGTTAAGCAGGCGCAGCTTTTCCCCAACAGAAACGGCAATATTGCGCATTACGCGCAGTCCAATGCGCGGGTAGCGGTTGATTAGATTTTCAAAGTCGTGGTATTTGAGTGCAACTAGCTGGACATCGGTGGCGGCAACGGCCGTTGCCGTGTACGGTTGTCGGCTTACCAGCGCAATTTCCCCCAAAAAGTCGCCTGCTTCTACTCTGCCCACCGAATGGTAGCCGTCAGGCGCCAATATATCCATTTCGCCCTCCATCACCATGTAAAACACATCGCCCGTCTCGCCCGCTTGCAGCACAATCTCACCAGCGGATTTTTGCACCACGGTGCACAGCCCAGCAATCTTACTCAGCTCACCTTCCTGCAGCCCTTCAAAGATGGCCATGTGGCGCGTTGTTTCATTCACCGAAATGCCCAGACGCTTCTCCTCAAAACCGGCACGCACCAGCTCAAATATTTCCTGGCTGGCAGGCGTCAGCTGGGCCTTGTCGATGTCCAGCGGCACATAGAGCTTGGCCATTTTGAGCGTGTCTAGTCGCTCTACCTCATGGAAAACAAACGTGGGGCAGTAAGCCACAGGCACAAAACCCAGGTTACTAAGAGTGCGTTGGATATCTGGCCAATAGGCGGTGACGGTAATTTCAATATACTCGGCTTTATAGATTTCTTTGGCCCAGGCATCCAGCTCTTTGAGCAAAAACCCGGCCACGTCATCGCGCAAATCAATAAGTTCTAAAACTTTGATACTGTGGCCGATGGGGTCCAGTGTAAAGCCGATGGCTCCCACAATGCGGTCATCCTCGCGCGCGACCAGGTAGCGAACATTGCGTGTTTCCAGCAAAAAGAGACCATAGCTTAGCTGCAAATTGCCAAACACGTGGCGCCTGGACAATCGCCCGCGCTCTATGCGCAGCAGAGAAGGTAGCCCGGACTCCGTTAGCTCTTCAACCTGAAATCCAGTGCCAATAGGGTAGCCATCAGCATCGTCTACGGCAATAAGGTCGCTGCGGAAGCCCATGTTTTGCAGGGCTAGCTGGCCTAGCAAAAATGCCTCTGGAATAACGCGCGGGTTGTTGCAGCGCAGTTCGCGCGCCGGGCCAAACGGCTTGGCCATCATCACCAGGCTTTCCCGGTCATCCAACAGCACCTTTTGCGGCAAAAAGCCGATGGGCTGTAGGTCGAACTTCTCGGAGATGCGTTGGGCATAGGGGTGAGCCGTGCGGCACTCGGTAAGGCCAAAGTGAAGGCGGCGATTGGCAAAGGCTAGCCGGGCTTCCATGAGCGCGCTGCCAACGCCTTGCCCCCGGTAGTCTGGATCAACGGCTAAACGGCCGAATTCGCCGCATAAGTCTGCGTAGGCTCCCACCTCAAAATAGACGGAGGCCGTGCCCGCAATTTTGCCTTTGTACTCCGCCAGTATAAACAGGTAGCTGTCCTGGTAAATGCTCCGCTTGAGCCACTCGTCGTTATAAAACTCTTTATATGGGTATTCCTCCCCGTAGCTGCTGTAGAACAAAGAACGCACAGCAGGTAAATCAGCTTCCGTTACGGGACGAACATTAATGTTTGCGTCCATCAAACTACTCCTTTAAGAGCTCTTACGATAAATCGTGCTCATCATAACGTATTTTTGGCAAAATGGGGCAATTTATGGCCGGGATGGGACATATAGCACAAAATTTGCCGCTTTATTGCGCCTGATTGCGAGGCTGTTTACGCAACTATAATGCCAACGTGCTAGATTTACTCCCTGTTTTGCCGGATAAATATGTTACAATCGCTGATTGGCTCACGCTTTGTTTAGGCAACAAAAAAGAATGATTATATGGCACATGGATTAGTAGACGTTCGCATTCTGCAAAGAGAATATTTGTTAGCCATCTCGCGGGCCATTACGGCTGAGCTGGATTTGCAGGATGTGCTGCGCATTATTTTGCGTGCGGCCGTGGAACTGGTAGCAGGCAAAGCCGGTATGATTGCGCTGAGCCATCCAGAAGCGGATTCGGTGCGGGTTGCGGCCGTTTACGGCATTCCTGCGCCCATGGTGGATCATTTTGGTCCGCTGCTGCGCGATATTCCCCCGCTGGATGCCAACGAGCAGGAAGCAGAACTAACGCGCCGTCTGCAAAGCATTGCCGGGCGTTCGAACCTGGGCTTTACGCAAATGGTGCGCCTGCCAATGGTGAGCGGTGGCGAGACGATTGGGCTGATTTACGTCTTTCTTTCCGGCACGCCCTATCACTTGCCCAAAGATGCTGCTTTATTGCTGGGCAGCTTTGCCGAACAGGCGGCCATTGCTGTGAAGAATGCTCGCTTGTATGAGCAGGTAAACAAAGAAAAGCAGCGGCTGGACGCGATTATTCAGCAAAATGCCGATGGCGTGATGATTCTGGACCAAACGCTGCGTATCACGGAGTTCAACCGGGCGCTCAGCCGCATGGTTGGCCGGTCAGCGGCGGAAGTGGTTGGGCAGCCCCATGAGTCGATCTTCAAGTGGTTGTCGTTAAAGACTGACATGGATTTGCATGATGCTTTGGCCAATGGCTGGCCTTTGCCCGGCGCGGCGCATCTGTATGTGGAGGGGGATTTGCAACGGCCGTATGACGAGCAGGCAGATGCGGCAGACGGCAAGCGAATCAGCCTGGGCGTTACCTACGCGCCGCTGATGGATGCAGACGGCCGTATGACCGACATCATTGCCAACGTGCGTGACCTGACGCGCTACCGTGAAGAAGAAGCGCTGCAAAAAACGTTCATCTCGGTGGTAAGCCATGAGTTAAAAACGCCTGTTTCTATCATTAAAGGATACGCAGGTACGCTGCGAAGGCAGGATGCCAACTGGTCGCCGGAAATTATGCAGGAGTCTCTAGCCGTAATTGAAGAAGAGGCCGATAATCTGACCGATTTGATTGACAGCCTGTTAGAAGTATCTCGCCTGCAGGCGGGCACTTTTAATCTGGAAGTAAGCGAGGACATTCAGCTTGATCGCATCGTAGAAAAAACGGCGCGAAAATTTGGCAATCAAGCGGATAAACAT
>JBHIWP010000173.1:0-11672 GCA_041987425.1 Promineifilaceae bacterium (SeqCode)
GCACGTAGTTGGGGAAGGAGCGCTCGGCGAGCGCCAGCAGGAAGGCGCATTCGCGCCATCCCTGCAATTGGCCGACGAGCAACCGGCTGGCCGCCAGCATGTGCAAGTTCCGTGCGGGCGAGGCCGTCACCTGGATTACGCAAAAGGCGGTGGAGCTGCTTGGCCCCATGGGTTACTCTCGTGAGTGGCTGGTAGAAAAATGGATGCGAGACGCCAAAATCAATGACATCTATGAAGGCACGAAGCAGATTAACCAATTGATTATTGCCCGGAGTATTTTAGGCTATTCGCGGCGAGAGTTGAAGTAATAACGTAAATCGTTATCGGTAAACGGTGATCGGTGGTAAGATTTCTGCCAGGAATTATTCACCGTTTACCGACCACTGGTTACCGTACACCGATCACAAGAAGGAGTAACAGATGACATTTTCGATACGAAAAGCGGCCGTTATTGGGGCCGGAACAATGGGCGGGGGAATTGCAGCGCATCTGGCCAATATTGGCATTCCGGTGGTGCTGCTAGACATGGTTCCGCCCAACTTGAGCGATGCGGAGCAGAACGATCCGAAAGCGCGCAATCGCATTGTGCAAAGCCTGTACGACCGCATGGCAAAGGCGCGTCCGGCCAACCTGGCCCGCTCAGATCGGGGCGAACTCATCACCCTGGGCAATCTAGAGGACGATTTTGAGCTGCTCGCTGACTGTGACTGGATTGTAGAGGTGATCATTGAGCAGCTCGCGCCAAAGCAGGCCTTAATGGAGCGCATTGAAAAGGTGCGCAAGCCGGGCAGCATTGTTAGCAGTAACACCTCCGGCATTCCGATTAACGAGATTGCCAACGGCCGTTCCGACGAGTTCAAGCGCCACTTTCTGGGCACCCACTTTTTTAATCCGCCGCGCTACCTCAAGCTGCTGGAGATTATTCCCACCCCAGACACTGCACCAGAAGTAGTCGATTTTATGGTGCAGTTTGGCAGCGAAACGTTGGGCAAGGGCGTGGTGGTGTGCAAGGACACGCCCAACTTCATTGCCAACCGCTTTATCGCCATCGTCGGCTCTTACCTGGCGGAGTACACGCTGGAAAATGGCTACACCATCGCCGAGGTGGATGCCATCACCGGGCCGCTGGTCGGCCACCCCAAAACGGCCACCTTTCGCCTGACAGATTTGGTCGGGCTGGACGTAATGATGCACGTCAACAAAAATCTCTACCCCGCTATTCCGCAAGACAAATACAGAGATGTTCTAAACGCACCGCAAAGTACCGCTCTGAATGAAAAATTGGCAGAAAAGGGCTGGCTGGGCAACAAAAGCGGCCAGGGTTTTTACAAGCAAGTGCGTGTAAACGGCAATCGAGAATTTCATACTATTGATCCAGAAACGCTAGAATATTCTAACCCTTCCAGCGTACGCTTTGACTCCGTCGGTGCAGTGCGCAAGATTGAAGACCTGGGCGAACGCCTGAGCAAGCTGCTGGGACATGACGACCGCGCGGCCAACTTTGTGCGCGACACGACCTATTTTATGCTGGCCTATGCCGCCTACGTCACGCCGGAAATCGCCCACTCTATTGTGGACGTGGATAACGCCAACCGCTGGGGCTTTGCCCACGAGGCGGGCCCGTTTGAAATTTGGGACATGCTGGGCGTGTCTGAAACCATCGAGAAGATGGAAGAAGCAGGCCATGAAGTGGCTGACTGGGTGAAGGAGATGGTAGCGGCTGGGCATGAGAGTTTTTATGAAAACGGCCGTTATTACGACTTCAAATCCGGACAGTACGCGCCCAAACCCGAAGATGAAAACATTATCACCGTCGCGGCGCTGTACGAAGCGGGCAAAGAAGTTGAACGCAATGAAAGCGCCAGCCTGCTGGACATGGGCGATGGCGTCGCCCTGCTGGAGTTCCACGCCAAGATGAACGCCATTGATGCCGACATTGTGGCCATGATCAACACCGCCTTGGAGCGGCTGGACAGCGATTTTGACGCCCTGGTGATTGGCAACAACGGCCAGGATTTCTGCATTGGCGCCAACATCGCCACGGTGGGCATTGCCGCAGCCCAGGGCATGTGGGACGAAATCAATAAGTCGATTCGTGACTTGCAGCAGGCCACCTTTGACCTGCGCCACGCCCCCAAGCCGGTAGTCACTGCCCCACATCAGCGCGTGCTGGGTGGCGGTGTGGAAATTGCCATGTCTGGCTGGACGGCCGTTGCCGACCACGAGACCTACATGGGTCTGGTGGAAGTGGGCGTGGGGCTTATCCCCGCTGGCGGCGGCTGCAAAGAGATGCTGCGCCGCAAGGTGAATCCTGTTATGGAGACCGAAAATGGCGATGCGTTGCCCCCACTGCGCGATGTGTTTACCCAGATTGCCACCGCCCAGGTAGGCACCAGCGCCTGGGAAAATCGATCCATGGGCTATTTGCTAAACACGGACAGGGTTGTAATGAACGGCGACCATCGGCTGGCCAAAGCCAAGCAAATTGCTTTGCAGCTCGTGGCTTCTGGCGCCCGTCCGCCGGAAGTGGAAAAAATATATGCCGCCGGGCGCGAAGCGCTGTATGCTCTCAAGTTGGGTATTAAGAGCTTCCAGTGGGGCAACTATGCCAGCGAGCATGACGCGCTCATCAGCGGCAAGCTGGCCTATGTGCTTACCGGAGGCGATCTCAGCGCCCCGGCCTGGGTTGATCCCTGGTACATTCTTGACCTGGAGCGGGAAGCGTTTCTCTCCCTGCTGGGCGAAGAAAAGACGCGCGAACGAATTATGCACATGCTGCAAACGGGGAAACCATTGCGTAATTGAGTAATTGTGTAATTGAGTGATTCCCCAATTGCTTAATTACCTGATTACCTAATTACTCCTAATTCATAAGGAGATAATTATGACACGAGAAGCAGTAATTGTAGCGGCCAGCCGAACGGCCGTAGGCAAAGCAAAACGAGGTACGACTCGCAACTGGCGTTCAGATGAGATGGCAGCGGCCGTTATCAAAGAAGTGATGCGTCAGGCCGAAGGGCTGGATCCCAACGAAATTGATGACGTGATTATTGGCTGTGCGATGCCAGAAGGCGTACAGGGCTTAAATTTCGGCCGTACCATTGCCTTGCGGGCCGGGCTGCCCGTAGACGTGCCGGGGATGACGGTCAACCGCTTCTGCTCCAGCGGCCTGCAAACGATTGCTATGGCTGCGGAGCGCATCATTGCCAACGGGGCCGACGCCATTATTGCCGGGGGTGCCGAAACGATGAGCCTGGTGCCCATGAGCGGCTTCCGGGTAAGCCCCAACCCCTACATGGTAGAGAATGCGCCAGAAGTGCACATGGGCATGGGCTATACGGCCGAACAGGTAGCTGAGGAGTATGAAGTGTCTCGCCAGGCGCAGGATGAGTTTGCCCTGCGCAGCCACCAGCGGGCCATGGCCGCTTACGAAAAAGAGCTATTTAAGGACGAAATTTTGCCCATTGAAATTGAAGAGGTAACGCCAAGCCCCGATGGACCCGAACGGCAAACCATTACCTTTGACAAGGATGAGCACATTCGGCCAGAAACCACTCTGGAAGGGCTGGCTAAGCTGCGCCCGGTGTTCAAGCAGGGCGGCACGGTAACGGCTGGTAACTCTTCGCCACTGAGTGATGGTGCTGCGGCCGTTTTGGTGATGGAACGCAGCAAGGCAGAGGCGTTGGGCCTAAAGCCGCTCGTGCGCTTCGTTGGCTTTAACGTTGGCGGCGTGCGGCCGGAAATTATGGGTGTGGGGCCAGTTTCGGCCGTTCCACGCCTGTTCAAGCGCACTGGCTTGAGCCTCAGCGATATCGACCTGATTGAGCTAAACGAAGCGTTTGCCGCCCAGGCCGTTGCCGTCATTCGTGAGCTGGGCTTCGATGAAGAAAAAACCAACGTCAACGGTGGCGCCATTGCGCTGGGGCATCCCCTTGGCTGTACCGGGGCAAAGCTCACCGTGCAGATCATCAACGAGATGAAGCGACGGGATTCTCAGTTTGGCCTGGTGACGATGTGTATTGGTGGCGGCATGGGCGCCGCTGGCATCTTCGAAAATTTGAATTAGTCAATGCTTTCTCCCACCCTAACGTACCGCTATTTTGTTAGGGTGGGAGTTTCATAAATCTACTCTATTACTGCCACCAGCCTGTGTAGCTGCCTGTACCGCTGGAAGGTACGGTGTACGTTCGATTACTGCCGCCTTCCCAAATGGTGGTGCCCCCCTGTCGGACTATAAACTTAAACTGAATAGACTGCCCGGCGCTGGTGGTGAATGTGGCTGGGCCACTCCAGGTGTCGCTGTCTACCCAGGTCAGCGGAACCGCATTGGTCGGGTTCCAGTTGCCCAGCTCTGGAACGTTACCCACCACGTACATATTCTGCCCCCACTGGGTCACATAACCATTCACCGTAAAGTTAACCGTTACGCCACTTTGCGGTGCCAGTATCACGCCTGGATTCGTATTATCTAGCGTGACGGTACATTTCCCGGCGCTCACCGTGCAGCTTTTGCCACTGCCCAATAGATCTTGCAGAACTGTGCCGTTGACATAGGGTAGCGACACGCCGCCAATGTTGGGAATGCTTAATGTGCGCGTGCCGCCGCTGTCGTTCAACGCTACCAGGACAGCGCTGCTGCCCTGTCCACGCTGATAGGCATAGGTGCGGTCGGCGTTGTGGCGGTACAAAGCGATATAGTCGGCCGGGCTGAAGGTGCGCAGTGCCGGGGTGGTTTTACGCACGTTAATGAGCGTTTCGTAGAAGCTCCACAGTGTGGTGTTGGCGCTGCCAGACCATTCGCTGGGGGCCGAGGCGTCGTAGAAGTTCCAGGGCATGCGCTCACGCGCATATTCTGGCCGACCACCGCCAAAGTGGTAAATGCCAAACTCTTGCCCCAGGCCAATCTCGTTACCGTAGTACATTACCGGCACGCACGGCTGGGTGAACATGATTAGCGCCCCTTGCTTCATGTCTGCCAGATTGTAGCCCACGCGGTGCGAGAAGCGGTCCATGTCGTGGTTGTCAATGAAGCAGCCGCGCACAAACTCACTGGGGGAAATGCCGCCCTGGTAGTAGAAGCTGGCCCGGTCGCGCAGGCTGCTGTCTAATGAGTCTACGCTGCTGCCGCCGGTGAAGAAGCCAACGATAGCTGCATTGGCCTCAAAGTCCATGGCCGAGTCGATGCGGCCCTGCTGACGGCGGATCATTTCTGGCCCGTTGTCCAGCCAGATTTCGGCAATGGTAAAGGTATTGCTGTCGCCCACGGTATCGTTAAATTCGCGCCAGAAGTCTGTGCTGGGGCCAGGGGCGTAGTCCAGCCGGTATCCGGCGTGACCCAGCGTGTTTAGCCAGTAATCAGCTCGACTGTTGATTACCCAGTTGCGTGCGGCGCTGTTGTCATTGTTAATCTGCGGCAGTTCCAGCACGCCAAAGAAGCTCTTATTGGTGTCGTTAGAGCCATAAACGGTGTAGCTGGCGGAAGTTGTATGGAAGCCAGAGGGGAAATTGACGGTAAAGGTGGGGTCTGCGGCCGTATTGCAATTGCTAAAGGTGTACCAGCTGCTATAGGTACCGGTGCAGGTGGTGCTTGCGCTGATGAAGTAGCTGTGCTGGCTGGAGGTATGGTTAGGCACAAAGTCCAGCAGAACGCGAATGTTGCGATTGGTGGCCTGGGTAACCAATGTTTGCAGGTCACTTTGCGTGCCAAACACCTCTTCTACACTCAGCGGATTGCTGGGGTGGTAGCCGTGGTAGGTAAAGTAAATATCGCCGTTAGAGTTGTAATTGGTATCGGTGTAGAAGTTGGGATTATCAAAGACGGGCGAGAGCCAGAGGACATTGATGCCCAGGTCTTGGAGGTAGTCTAGCCGGGCAATTACGCCATCAAGATCGCCGCCGTTGTAGGTAAAGCGGTAATCATCCTGGGGATGTGTGGGCAGCGCACCGTGCACAGCGTGATTCGGGTCGCAGTAGCCGCTGGCCGCTTCGGCGCAGTAATTATTGTTGCTCTTGTCGCCATCATAAAAGCGATCTACGAAGACGTTGTAGATTACCGCGTCGCCAATCCATGAGGGGAGCTGGTTTTCACCCACGCGGAAGCCAAAAATGCGGGCCTTGGTAGGATCAGTGATTGGCCAGTCGTTGGTGCTGTCTGCATATTTGGTATCACCGCCGCCACTGTGCCAAGAGGAAATTTTGTAGCGGATCACGGTGCCGTTGGCCCAGGGACCGGCGGTGGCCTTATACCAGACAGTATTGTTTTCTGTATGGCTATAGGTCATGTTGATGGACTGGGTGGTGCCCTGAGCAGCCCGGGTAGTGGGATTAATGGACGGTTCGCTGCCGTCCGTAGTGAGGTAAAGGCGAGCGTTGGTGACCCAACCCTGGTAGCCAACCTGCACCCAGAAATCGACCGTGTTGGTGCTGGTGGGTGCTGAGGGCACAATATTCCCGCCATGATCAACGAAGGCAGCTGTGGCAACGGCCGTTCTTGTTTGCCACAACAGCGTGCCGAGCAAAAGGATTAAAAAGAGGGCACGGAACGCCCCAGAATTGAGAAACTTGCGTGTAAAATGCATGGGGAAAACCTCCAATTTATGAAAGTAAGCAGGTTGTAAAAAAGTGAAGATTACGGTGTAAGCGTTTTTCTTTTACGGTTATTGGGAAGCCAGGTCTGTTTCTAATAGCTGTACGGCCGTTGCTGTTAAATCAAGCAGCTGCTGCCGCTGAGCGGGCGTTAGCCTGGCCAGGCGTCTTTGAATTGAAGCTTCGTGAAGCTGGTGTGCCTGCGCCAGCTTGTCTTCCCCCGCCTGGGTGAGAAAGACGCGTACCAATCGCTGATCGTTTTCATCGCTGCCAGTGCGGATCAGGCCACTTTTACTTAGCCGCCGAACCAAGCGAGTGATATTCCCTCGGGTGCACAGCAGCTTATTTGCTAGTTCAGATACGGTAAGACTGTCTGTGGCGGCGCTCTCCAAGGTGCGAAGGAAATTATATTGTGTGATGGTCAAGTCGAGCTGTTTGAAGGTGCGCCGGTCGCCGTCATCGAGCAGCACGTAGATAGTGAGGAATTGCCGGTACAAAGTTTCTTCGGCTGAATGACTACTCATGACTGCTCCTAAGTGTGTTTGTTGACTGATCAACAAACATGGCCGCAGCATAGCATAGCGAGCCGGGAATTGTCAAGATACGGCCGTAATTTTTTACACAGTTTGCCACCTTTAAGCCTGGTGTGCGGGCCGGTAGGGAAGGTGAAGGCTCGAAATTGCCTCTTGACCATTCTCATAATTGAGAATACAATACCATTATCAATGATGAGAAAGGATGCGTATGGCTTCTACAAAAAGTGATCTAATACTCCATCCGGTGCGGCTGCGGTTGGTGACAGAGCTGGCGGGGCGGCAGATGACACCGGGGCAGCTGGCCGAGGCGCTGCCTGACGTGCCGCAGGCGACATTGTACCGGCAAATTAACCGGTTGCTGGCAGGCGGCATTTTTGAAGTTGTAGCGGAGCAAATGGTTAACGGGGCAACAGAGCGAACTTACCGGGTAGCGGCAGGTGCGGGGCGATTGACCGCGTCAGAGATGCAAACGGTCTCTTCAGAGCAGCACCGCCGCTACTTTTCTACCTTTGCTGCCGCATTAATCGATACGTTTAGTCGCTATGTGCAGCAGGCTGACCCAGCCATGATGGCAGAAGAAGGATTAAGTTACAATCGCGCAGTTATTTACCTGAGCGATAGCGAACGGAAAGCGTTTCAAGAGCAAATTGTAAAACTGGTCGGCAGCGTGATGAACAATCCACCGACGGCGGAGCGCAAGCGATACACGCTGGCTTCGGTTACCATTCCTGAAGAAAGGAACATTAAAGATGAAATTGAAAGTACATGAGTATGGCGACGCTGGAAAGCCAACGATCTTATTTTTGCATGGCCTGGGCGTCAGCAGCTGGATGTGGCAAGATCAGGTTGAGGCGCTGCGAGCCAAATACCACCTGTTGGCAGTGGACTTGCCGGGGAATGGCGAAAGTCACCAGGCAGAATGGGTTTCTTTCGCAGAAACGGCCGCTTCTCTTGCCAACATTATTCGCAGCCAGGCTGCCAACGGTCAGGCCCACGTGGTTGGCCTTTCGCTGGGCGGCTATACTGCCCTGACGCTGCTGGCAAACTTTCCAGAGGTTGTGCTTTCTACAGTGGTGAGTGGCGTGACGATACGGCCGTTTCCCAACACAATTCCCTACCGCCTGATGCCAAAAATCATGAGCCAGATTATGGGTTGGAGCCTCACCACGTCATTGATGAGCAGAGTGATGCAGCTCCCTGACGAGGCAAGACCGCTCTATCGTCGCGACAGCAAAAATTTACGCCCAGAGACCATCACGCGCATCTATGATGAGGTGATGAATTTCACGCTGCCGGGCAGCCTGCGGCAGCAGCAGCCGCGTCTATTGGCGGTAGCTGGTGAAAAGGAAGCAGGACTGGTGTTAGAAAGCCTGCCTGATTTTCAGGTGGTGGAAACGGCCGTTACGGCCGTAATTCCCAGCGCCCGTCACGGCTGGAACGGAGAGTTTCCCAAATTATTTAGCGAGATGATTGAAAGCTGGATGGAAGAAAAGCCGCTGCCCGGCGAAATTAAGCCGCAAGCACGGACTGCTTATCCTTTGCTGTCTAACTCACCCAGGACCGTTTGATAAAGCGTATCGGCCCGCAAATCTTCCAGCGTATGGCAGGGTGCCTCGAGCCTTTCAGCCAGCAGTTTGGCCAAACCCTGGTCAAAGGCGGCGTGCTCCATATTTATGACCACAGAACGCACGCCGGTCTCCTTGATAAGCTCGGCAATGCGGTGGGCTTCTTCCTGGGGTGGCAGCTCACTCAGGCTGACGTTGCCTGCGCCATCAGTAAGCAAAATTAGCATAGGCATGACGTCTGGGTGAGTGTAGGATTCCTGGCGGAACACCTCATAGGCCATCATCAGGCCAGCAGAAAGTGGGGTTTTGCCGCCTACGGCAATGTCTGCCAGAGCCTTTTTAGCAAGCTGTACGGAGTTGGTGGGTGGCAGTACCAGGTTGGAATCATTTTTGTTGAAGACGATCAGGCCCACTCGGTCACGTCGCTGATAAGCATCAGTCAGAAGGGACATGATGGCCCCTTTGGTAGCTTCCATGCGCTCGGCAACGGCCATGCTCCAGCTAGCATCTACGGCAAAGAGGATGAGATTGGCGGCACGGCGCACCCGCACTTTTTCGCGCAGGTCGCTTTTTTCCAGGGCGAGGGCCATTTCTGAGCGGTCGCGCTCTTTTTGGTAAGGAGCCGCAGCACGGAAGGTGGCGTCGAAGGCCAGGTCGGTGACTTTGCCTTTGGGGACGCGAGACTGAACGTAACGGCCGCGTTTGCGTTCGGTTTTGGTTTGTGAACGGCGTCCGGCGGACTTACGCGTGAGGCGATCTAGCTGGGTGTCCAGGCGGCGGGCCATGAACTCTTGCTTAGACTGCACCTTTTGGCCCCCTTCCCACCACTGGCCTTCCTGGGCGGTTTGGGGCACCGTTTGTGGGCCGGCCTCTGCCTGCTGGCTGGTTTCGGCCCCATCGCTGCTTTCATCCGAGTCTAAGGCTTTTTTTTTACGTCACTTTGGTCAACCGTGTCGTCCATCGGCTCGTCGGTTGGCTCGCCCATGCCCATCTCTGACTGCACATCTTCCAGCTTTTCTTCCAGGTCGGCAGCGGAGACGGCGGTGTCCTGGAACGGCCGTCCCTTAATGCGGTGCGGTAAAGCCAGTTCAGCCGCCAGCACAATGTCCTCATCCGTAATTCGGTTGCGTCCCTGAAAGGCAGCGTGCGCCTGGGCACCGCGCAAAATAACCAGGTCAGCCCGGTGGCCGTCTACGTTCATGGCGCTGGTGAGCCCGGCGATGGAGTGCAGGTCACGTCGCGAATATTTTACCGTGTCCACTATTTCACGGGCGGTACAAATCTGCTCGGCCAGCTGCTTTTCAGAAGCTTCCCACTCCTGGCGGAAGCCGTCTGGGTTCACCTCAAAGTTGATGCGCCGTTCCATGATGGAAACGCGCTGATGGGCATTGGTCAGGCCAGAGATATGGACTGAGAAGGCAAAGCGGTCTAGAAGCTGCGGCCGTAAATCGCCTTCTTCGGGATTCATGGTGCCCACCAGGATGAATTTCGCTGGGTGGGTGAAGCTGATGCCCTCACGTTCAACGACGTTGACGCCCATAGCCGCTGAATCCAGCAGCAGATCAACCACATGATCGTCGAGTAGATTGACCTCATCAACGTAGAGCAGCCCGCGGTTAGCGGCGGCCAGTACGCCCGCTTCAAAGTGCTTCTCACCTTTTTGAATGGCTTTTTCGATATCTAGCGTGCCCACCACGCGATCTTCGGTGGCGCTGACGGGCAGATCAACGAAGGGAGTGCGGCGCGTTGAAACTTGCAGCGCGCCATCGGCGTGGCGCACGCGGCATTCGTCGCACCATTGGGCAGGGCGGTGGGGGTCGCAGCCAAAGCGGCAGTCGGCAACGATTTCGATGTCCGGCAGGAGGGCAGCCAGGGCGCGAGAGGCGGTGGATTTAGCGGTACCGCGCTCGCCCCGGATGAGGACGCCACCAATTTGGGGGCTGACGGCGTTGAGGATCAACGCTCGTTTCATACGTTCCTGTCCGACGATTGCTGTGAAGGGAAAGACTGCTCGACGTGCCATTTGTTTCTCCGATTTGTAGTATTCAGTATTCAGTGGTCAGTGGCCAGTATTCAGCGTTTACTGATTACTGAATACTGATAACTGGTTACTGTATACTGGCAGTCGGGATTATACTGCAAGGGATTTTGATCGCAACGGCCGTTTCACCTACGGTTCATCTTTCATGAAAAAATTTAATTTGCTTGAAACGCCAATTAATGTGGTCTCTCAAATTTAGACAAAACTCGTCCAATTAAAAAGAGCGGTCTGTGACTTGCACAAACCGCCCGACTGGTAGATTTTTACTGAATTAACGCTAAGCCCGTAATTCAAACGGCAGTGGCACAGTGGCTACCAGGGCATCAAAGCTAGGCGACAAAATAAACAAGCTATCGCCAAGCTACTGCACAATCAACTGCCCTCAAGTGGCATTCGGATACACGCACTGGATGCAACTATCTGGCCGCACCCTCGAGCCAGAACGCTCAACGAACTGGTCTACGAATACAATGCTACCTTAAGTAAAGGCCAAACCGTATCGCCAGTGATGGTCACTATGGCACCCATCTGTATTTGTCAGTCTTCAAGGATGAGCCACAACTCGAGGCCATCACCCGGTTGCGTTGTGACCGTGTCCTGATGGGACCACCACCTGACTATTCCGGCCGGGGGCGTCCGCCGGTTCATGGTAAACGCTTTGCTTTCAAAGAGCTGGACACCTGGTGGCAACTGATGAACAGGGCTTGTTTGAAGATGTGTCTCATGGGCAATCGAACCGCAGTTTCGCTTTCGCAAACAGAAGTTACATTGGACATTACCCATGTTTCAGCTGACACAACGGTGTGACCGGTGGTCTCAGCTGGTTGGCCTGGCCTACTGGCAACTTTATCTGGCCAAGACATCGTCGCTGACCAACCCAGACCGTGGCAGCGTTCTCTGGATTTGTTGACACCGGACCGTGTTTTGCAAGGCTTTAGTCAGCTT
>JBHIWP010000174.1:0-11615 GCA_041987425.1 Promineifilaceae bacterium (SeqCode)
GTCCCAGCGCGCGGCGTGGGGGGTGATCTGCTCCTGCACAAAGCTGCGCAGGGCTTCGCGGATCATTTGCTGGTCTTCGGTCAGCAGCATGGGGGTGTCTCCTTGGTTTTATATCAATAAGAGCTGCCAGCGCAGGTGCTTGCTTGGTTTCAATACAAAAAGTATTTGAAGTACTTGTCTATCCTGCGCTGCCAGCTATGCTTTTTCAGCCCTTGCAGCGCTCGCCGTTGTAGCGCAGCAGGCCACCCCGGTCCTCCAGGGTCAGCTGGTCGACCGTGTCCAGCATGCCCTGCACGCTGGTCTCGACCGTGATCGGTGCGGCGGCGCCGCCCATCTCGGTCTGCACCCAGCCCGGGTCCATGGCGATCACGGTGGCACCGGGCCACTGCGGCTGGGCGCTGGCCACCACCATGTTCACCGCCGCCTTGCTGACGCGGTACAGCCAGGCATCCGCGTCGGCCAGCGACAGGCGCGACATCTCGCTGCTGATGCAGACCATGGTGCCGCCGGCGGCCTCCACGCCGGGCATGACCTGGGGCAGCACCTGCATGGCGCCCAGCACATTGGTGTGCATGACGCGGTCAAACTGCTCCTGGGTGGGCGGGTGGGAGGCCGTGCCGGCATCCCACACGCCGGCCACATACCAGGCGCAGTCGATCTCCTGGCCGTCCAGCTGCCAGGCCAGGCAGCTGACGCTGGCGGGATCGGCCACATCCACCACCAGCACCTCGGCGCCTTCGGCCCGCAGGGCCTCCCCATCCGCACGTTGGCGCACGGTGGCGATCACGCGGTCGCCGCGCGCCACACAGGCACGCACCAGACCACGGCCAATGCCGCGCGAAGCCCCCACCACCAAGATCACTGCCATACCACTCCCTTTTGCTCGGTTCACGGCCACACACGGCGGAACTGGTTCAATCCTGCGCGCGCTCCGCCGCAATCTGCTGCTGGTAGCGCTGCTCCATCGCCGCCTGGCTTTCCGGCGGGGTGTCCAGCCCGATCTGCGCGTGGATCATCTGGTTCATGCTGGGCAGGGCCGAGCGTTCCACCTGCGCCTCAGCCTGCCACAGGCGCGAGCGCATCAGCGCCTTGGCGCAGTGCAGATAGGCTTCGTGCACCCGCACCTCGATCACCAGCTTGGGGGTGAAGTGCGCGCCGGCAAAGTGCCCGGTCCAGGCCGGCTCATCGCGCAGCCGGGCCGTACCATTGATGCGCAGGGTTTCGTTCACCCCGGGCACCATGAACAGCAGGCCGATGCGCGGGTCGTGCAGCAGGTTGCTCAGGCTGTCCAGTCGGTTGTTGCCACCGGCATCGGGGATCCACAGGGTCTGGGCATCGTGCACGTGCACAAATCCCGGCGCGCCGCCGCGGGGCGACGCGTCCATCAGCGCCCCGGCGCCGCCGCCGGTGGCCAGCACGCAAAACGGCGACAGCGCGATGAAGCGCTGGCAGTGCGCATCCAGCGCCGCCTGCTGCTTGCGCAGCGCCCGCTCGGCCGGCATGGCGTACAGCTGGCGCAACTGGTCTTCGCCGGTGATCATGCGGCGTCCTCGGCCGCGTGCCGGTCCTGGCGGTGGATGGCGCTGTACATTCCCAGGTACTCGCGCCAGGAGGGGTCGTACTCCAGCGCCAGTGCGGCGTCCAGACCCGGGGCGTGCTCGGCCGCCAGCTCGCCCAGCACCGGCTCGCCGGTGAGCTGGTTCCACAGCGTCAGCGTCGAACGATCATACATCAGCTTGTTGCTGCGGAAGAGAAAGCCGGAGGAGCCGAAGGTGTAGGTGGCTTCGTTGCCGTCCAGGTCGGTAGAACGGCCGTCGTAGGCAACGGCTGCGCCGCAGAGCGTACAGTATGCCAGGGACAGCGGTACGCCGCCTACCACGTCGTTGGCCATCTCGTGCCAGTCTAAAATACGCAGCGGGTAGGCCCGGGCGTCGCCATTGATGGCAATGCCAAAGACCGGTTCCCACGGCTCCAAATAATCAGCTTCGCTGGCAGGCAGCATATTGGGGTTATCCAGCGCCGGAATGCCGTCCAGCACCACGCCTCCCCACTGAATCTCCTCCACGCGAATTTTAGAAGGATGTTTGTCCAGTAAAAAAAGGCCAAAGTAGTTGTCGATTCCGGCCAGCAGGCGGCCTTTCCAGCTGGTGAATCCCGGCGGTGGGGTGAGGTCTGTGCTGCCGTACCAGCTCACCCAGCCGCCCCAATCGCCGCCAAAGCTCTGTCCGCTTAACCTCTCCAGGCTTTCAACGATCGTGGTAGCGTCCAGGGTTTGAATGAGGCCTATTTGCCGGGCGCGCACCAGCTCAATGAGCACGGAGACAAAGCGTTGATCGTTTGCGGCCAAAATCCGGTCCAGGGCGGCCTGCGCCTCACTGTCCGTACCTTCGCTCAGATGAAACAGCAGCGACTGAGCTTCTTCGTCATCAACGGGAGTATTATCTACTTCAGAAGCCTCCATCGCGGCTGCCGCATCTGACTCATTTTCATTTTCTTGTGCTTCAGCTTCCGCAGTTGGGCTTTCTTCATCTTCTTCTGGCGGTGTGCTAGTAACGGCCGTTGGCGTAGCATCTTGTGCCGGAGCGGACCCACATGCCGCCAACAAGGTAAGCAATACAAATAGGGAAATTGCGCGCAAAACGGTCATGGCTTTGCTCCTTTGGCGTTTAGTTTTAAGCAGTATAGCAAGAGTTTGGGCGGGAAAACGGCCGTTTAGCAACGTGTAATCATTTGGTAATGTGCCTGTAACCTGGCAACAAAAAAGGACGATCTGCCAGGCAAATCGTCCTCTTATCACACTGTTGGTGCTGCTTGCTTAAGCTTCAGTGGAAATAACGCTGTTCTCGCTGCCATGTTCGTTGGCCCAATAGGCATCGGCGGCTTCATCGTTTTGCCATTCCTGGCCATCAACTAGATAGCGGAATTGAAACTTAGATGCTTTGGGCAGGCGGACTTTCGCACGGAAGGGGCCATCTTTAACTTGCTTCATTTCAATGGGTTCCCAGCCATTGTGCTCAGAGACCAGTGCTACCTGGTCGGCATTTTCTACATTAACTTCAAACGTGACTTCACATTCGTCCTTTGTCTTAAAGAACTTTTTCTTCAACATAAGAGATATACCTCCAAAAATATATGTTCCGTTTGGAACGCTGAGTGCATTGTTAACTACAATCGTACGATTTACACGAGGAGGCAGCCTTTTTGCTGCCAAAACAGCGGTGGATTATAAAGAATATAGTTGATAAGTCAAGTATTTTCGCCGTACTCGCGCAAAAATATATCTTTTAGCCTAAAATTGGGTGCGCACTTTAGATTTTGGTGGGGCCGAGGTGAGGAAGTCACGGGCAAAGCGTTCGTTGTAATCGTTGATGAGGTGCTGAATACGGCCGTAGTCGGGCGAAGCCACCAGCAGTCCAGCGTGATGCTTCTTAGGCAGCCGCCACACGATCTCCGGATCGTTATACGCTGATAAGTCGGGCTGTTCTTGCTGAGCCAGGCAAATGATGAGCCCGGCATGGTCATGGCGCGGCGTTGGTGGTCGGTATGCCTCACGTCGCACGCTGGCCAGGTCAATACGGGCGGCTTCCTGCCACAGCACGATCCCCGTTGCGGCCTCGACCAACCGGTCGATATTGGCACCGCCCACGCGCGCGGCCGTTTCCAGGAAGTAAAAACGGCCGTCGGCCTCTGCCTGGATAAATTCGGTATGCGCCACGCCGCGTACCTGGTGCAAAACGCGCATTAAGTTTTCATTGGCGGCAAGAAGCGCCCGGTTGCTTTCACCGTCGCGCGACAGAGTGCGGGTGTTAAAGATACCGCCTCCGGTCGTAACGGCCAGTGGTGGCGTGCCATACTGGCTGGCAATGGCAAAAATCACCTCTTTTTCCCAAATTAGCGAATCAACATGGCAGACGTTGCCCGTTACAAATTGTTCCAGCAGGTAAAACGAGCGCTGGTCACCCAGTTCATTTATCGCTTGCCAGACGGCGTCGGCGTCGTGCAGCTTGCGGATGCCGACCGCGCCTGCCTCGAACCGGGGCTTAAGTACCCAGGGGGCTGGGACCCGCTGCAAAAAGGCGTTGAGTTCATTGTTGTTGAAGACGGCCGTAAATTCCGGTACCAACACCCCCTCATCCCGCGCCTGCACCCGCATAGCCAGCTTGTCGCGAAAGTGGCGGGCGGTGGTTTCGCCCATGCCCGGGATGCGCAAATGCTCGCGCAGTGAAGCGGCCGTGGCCACGTCATAATCGTCCAATGCCACAATTCGGTCTATTTTCTCCGTCCGGGCCAGGTAACTGACGGCATTAGTGATATCCGGCTGTTTCGACAAATCTGGCATGATAAACCGTTCCGCAATTGCTTCCATGGGCCAGTCGGAGTGGTGTGCGGCTTCTTCGGCCGCTAACAGCAGCACCCGGGCCCCCTGACGGCTGGCCTCCAGCAAATAAGGAATGCCTTTGCATTCACTGGCCAAAGCCAGAATGGTGATGGTCTGATTTTGGGACATGGTTTTTCTCCGCAAGCATAGGGGATAATATTACACGCTTCATTGTACATGCATTCCCCACAACACAAAAGTTATCGAAGGTCCCTGATTGTCACGTAAATACATGCTAACTGTTTTGCGTGATGGACTATTATGGAACGGCAAAGCAAAAATCTTGGCTGCTGAACGTTAAACCTCACTGTCTGCCTTGCTAGCCGAAACGCCAGAAGAAATTGTAGCTAAATCTGATAGATACAAGATAGCCAGGATGCTCAAAACAGCAAGCTAAACTTTAATTGAGAGGCCCTGCAACCCGCGCTAGCTTTCCTTTCTTACTTTTTCTGCGCCGGTCCGCGTAATTTGGAAGTGATCAAAGTCCCGCGCGACATAGGTGTTGGGGAAAATAGCTTGTGCTTGCTGGCGGACGACACGGCCGCTATACCGACGCGATACATGCGTCAGGATTAAGGTGTTGACGTTGGCTTCTTTAGCCAGCCGGGCCGCTTGCGTGGCCGTCATATGGCCAAACTGGCGTGCCAGTTCTGCATCTTCCTCCAGATAAGTCGCCTCAATGACCAGGGCATGGGCATTCTGGCAGATGGGCAGCAGTTCTTCTACACGCCCCACGTCCCCGATATGTACATACTTGGTACCGGGCAGGGCCTCACCCAATACATCTTCTGGGCGGATGATACGGCCGTCGGCCAATGTTACCGTCTCACCACGCACCAACTGCGCCCGTTCCGGGCCGAAGGGCACGCCCATCATGGCTGCTTTTTCTGCCAGAAACGGACGGTGAGGCTGCTCTTCAAACAAGAAGCCAAAACAACCTGGCCCACGATGCTGCACCGGGAAAGCTGTGAGGGCAAACTTATCATCGGCAAAAATAATACCGGGCTCCACAGGGTTTAGCTCAATATGCAGGGGGGAACGGCCGTTGGGAAACACGACCCGAAATAGGAGGTCAGAAACCCTGCTCAGCGTGCTTTGGCCTGCATAAATATCAACCCGCTCCATATTTTCCCATCGACCTAATGTAGAAACAAAGCCCCCAAGCCCCAAAATGTGATCCAGATGACCATGGGTCAAAAGAACCTTATCGAGTCGCTTAAATCCCAGCCCACTGCGCAATATCTGGCGTTGAGTCCCCTCGCCACAGTCAATTAAAAAACGATGCTCACGATATAAAACCATATGAGCCGATAAGCCACGATGCACAGAAGGGGCGGACGCCGAAGTACCTAAAAAAATAAGTTCAAACATAAGGCTATTGTAACGGGGAAAAAGTAAATAGGGGATAGCGATTTAAGAAATGCAAAAAGAAACCCCTCGGCACGATACGTACCGAGGGGCCTAGAAGGAGGTAAATGTTGCTATATTTTCACACAAATTGCCAATGCGTATCACTACTACCTGGCAATGAAGATGGCTTTTTAAGCGAAGAGGGTAACTTTAGTAAGCACCATCGCCTTTTAAAACGGCCGGAATAGTGCGCAGCAAAATTTTGACGTCCAGCCATAAAGACCAGCTAGAAACGTATTTCATGTCCAGGGCGACGCGCTCATCATAGGTTGTGTTTGAACGGCCGCTTACCTGCCACAATCCCGTCAGACCCGGCATTACCATCATTAACGTCTGCCCATATTGACCGTATTTGCTAATTTCATCGGGGGCGATAATGCGCGGACCAATCAGCGACATGTCGCGGGCCAGCACGTTGAGCAGCTGTGGCAGCTCATCCAGACTATATTTGCGCAAAAAAGAACCTACTCGCGTTACGCGCGGATCGCACTTTAGCTTGTAATTTTTATTTAATTCCTGGCGCAGTTTAGGGTAGCGGGCCAGAATTTCATCTCCGTTCACGTACATGGTGCGGAATTTGAATGCTTCAAAAACACGGCCGTCCTGCCCCAGCACGCGCCGACGGTGAAAAACAGGCCCAGGAGAATCTAGTTTCACCAAAATGGCCAGGAAGATGAACAACGGCGCGATAAGTAAGAGTCCCGGTAAAGCAAGCGCGTAGTCAAGCGCCAGCTTCATAGCACGATTGTATTGTGTTGATACCATTTGTTTGCTTTGCGTGCTATTTACTTCCATGCTGGTATTTTCCAGGAGTTGTTTAGTTTGAGTGGCTTGAATCATTGAATAACTCCTATGCTGATTAACAACTGCGATATTTTGTTCGTGTACTATGAACGGGTGTTTTTAACTCTATATCTAGTTTATGGGGGGCAGCTTACGACATTGCTTACTAAATTCAATGGCGTAAGTTGGATGGAAAAAAGCGGCGTTTGCTCACCAGCGGATGGGCAAAATTGCAGATTCGCTTGTAAAGCAAGCAGTTAGGGAAACCAGGAAGTTTTGAGGAGTGGGGAAGCTAAACGGCCGTCGCGACGGCCGTACAAAACAAGATAGCAGCAGCGCAGATTAGATTCAGCCACAGAATCTGCCTCTCTCGTTTGTCCAGCTTTTCTTTTTCAGAGTGGGCCAGATTCGGCCGTTTTTCCGCCAATAAGGCAATTCGTTCAGTAGCCGGGTACAGACTAAACTGTAAATAAACTGTGAGCACTGCCAGAAGGGCGAAAGCAATGTGTTTGACCAGCATAGCCCAAGTCCAGGTGCTGTCAATTGTCAAAAACCCGGTGTAGTTTGCATCATTTGTCATCTGCACAAAGCCCGTAATAAGCAGCAGCACCAGGCTGATGTTTACCCAGGGGGCAAGCTGCTTTTGCAGCGCCAGCCAGCTATTGGACGCCAACGAGCCTTTTTGCAAGGCAGGCCAGGCGGCCAGGGCCATCGCCACCAAACTGCCAAACCAAATCACCGTTGCCAGCAGATGAATCCAGTAGGAAAAAACAAGCACCCAAAACATACGATTACTTTGTCATTGCCTTAAGAGCCAGAAACGCTGGACGGGGGGTGCCGTCTGGCAGAACGATTGACCACCAATACTGTTCATGGGCTTCTGGCGTCCAGGTAGCATCGGCCATATAGATAGTAAAAATCGGACCAATCCACGGCTGCCAGTTTGTCTGGGCAAACTGATATGCACCCACCAGGTATTCTGCCTGCTGCTCCTCGGTAACGCCGTGCCACGTGTACGTAGGGTGGATGTCTTGCTGCAAAATCCAGCCCGTCTCCAGAATCACCACCTGTTTATCGACATCACCATTAGCCACCATAATAGCGCGCATATCTTCCACGTGTCGGAAGACGTTCCAGCGATGCCCACCCCATTCCTGCTTTAGCCCTTCTTCGGGCGGGACGGTGGGAGGCGCTTTATAACCGGGTGCATTTAGGCCTAGGGCGTCGAAGTAATCCGCAGCACCAGCATCATACATGCCCTGTAAAAAAGCGTCATCGGGCATGGCTCGCGGCGGAAGATCGCCCGTTGGCGCCAGCCCTGCTGAAACAACAATGGCCTCTGGATCCCCGGACTTGATACCTTCATAACAGACTCGCAGCAGCTCTGTGTATTCGGCCGGATCAGGTGATTGCTCGCCCCACTCGCGGCTGAGGTTAGGCTCGTTCCACACCTGGTAAGCCCGGATGCGTCCTTTGTACCGATTGGCCAGTTCAAAACAAAAATCACCAAAGTCTTGAAGTTCGGCAGGGGGCTGGTTTTGCGTGATTGGCTTGTCTACCAGCGCCTGCACGCTCCACAGCGGTTGATGATCAATACGAACCAGCAGGTTTAGGTTGGCGGCGTTTGCTTGCTCCACGATGCGATCAGGGCGGTACCAGTCGAATTCGCCTTTGGCATTGCCCTCGATGTCGCGCCAGGCAAACACCTGTTTCACCCAGCCAAAGCCCATTTCTTGAACCAGTTCTAAGTCACGTGGCAGCACATCATCCACGTGCCACCACTGGGAAAGATGAACGCCGTATGCCGGGGAGTCAAACAGCTGGTTCGGGGGGCGTGTTGGCTCTGCGGTGGGAACGGCCGTTCCATTCACAACCACCTCTACTTCCGGAGGGGGCAAGGTAGATGTAGCTTCAGGCGTTGGCTCTGCGGTCTCGGCAGGCTCATCTGCCGATGGCGCGGCACAGCCAGCCAGAAACAGCGTCAGGATGAAATATATAGCTGCTTTGTAGAAAAGGTGTTTGCCTGTCAAGAGAATAGGTAATTGAGTAATTGAGTAATTAAGTAATCGCTCAATTACCTAATTACCCAATTACATTTCACTTTAATCTGGTTTTTCCATTTCGGCGACAGCCCCAAAGGCCGGGCGCGGCACGCCGTTAATGTCAACGATGCTATAAGGCACGGGGTCATCCTGCGGGCCGCTGCCCTTGTTGCCAAAATCATAGTTGAAGAGGAAGGCCAGCCAAACGTTGCCGGAACTGTGCATTTGCTGGAAGGCCTGCACAATGTATTGAGCCTGCTCCTCTAGCGTATTGTCCTGGGCGAAGGAAAATCCTTCGGGCAACACATCATACCCTTCGCTACTGGCCCAGCCAAACTCAGTGACGCACAGCTTCATGTTGGGATCTATAGCCTGAACCTTTTGGGCATAAGTATCCAGGGTTGTTTTGAAGCTCCAGCTGTGGTGCGGATTTTCAAAGGGCCCTCGGAAAACGGCCGTTCCCGCCTCTGCTGTACTGCCTGCCTGATCAAAAGCCACATCTGGGGCAATATTGTAGCCATTATGATGTGCTCCCACACAGTCAGTATAGTTCAGCATACCGGCGGCCAGAGCGCGATCCATATACTCAAAGTCATCGGCCCAACGCACCCAGTCGCCAGTGCCCGTGGGCGAAAGCGCCCCGCTAATCACAATAATCTCAGGATCAGCAGCTTTGATGGCCTCATAGGCCACCTGGAGGAATCGCACGTAATCTTCTGGGCTGATACCGTTAGCAGTCTGCCATTCACGATCCAGGTTTTGTTCGTTCCACACTTCAATGGCGTCAATTTTGCCAGGGTGGCGATTGATCAGTTCGGTGAGGAAGTTGGCGTATTCATTGTAATCATCGGGGGGGCCAATGTGGTTGCCAGCGGCGCGGGTCCAGTCTGGCGAGCCAACAATACTGACCATCAGGTTCAGGTCATGGTTGGCGGCTTCATCAATTACGCCATCATAAAAGAACCACTGCCCGGCATCCGGCGAGGGGTGAACCAGCCACCATTGAATCTGCATTTTCACCCAGTCCAGATGAAGCTGATTTTCTACGGTATCCATCGTAAAAATAGGATCGCCTACGGTGGCGTTGCCATGAATCTGCACGCCGTAGCCAAATTTATCTGTCGGCCACGGCCGTATTTTTTCTTCCTCTACAACTTCAGGGGCTGCAACCGGATCTTCTCCCCCGCCTTCTGTGCCTTCTTCCACCACCACAACAGGCGGCGGCACCAGCGTGGGCGTTGCCACCAGCTCGGGCGTGGGCGTATTAGAAGCGGTTTCGGTTGTGCTATCAGTAACGGCCGTTTCCGGCTCTTCACCGCCACCACAGGCAGCAAACAGCAAAAGTACGGCCGTTGCAAAAAGTAACCATCTCAACTGTTTCATAAATAACCTCATATAAAGAAAAGGCGCATTTTGCTGATTTGATACAAAATGCGCCTCCTATTCTACTCTACCTGAAATGTTTCAAACAGCACGATATGCAAATTTTTGCTAAACTGCGCTATTGACCCATAACTTGCGCTAATGTCTGGCAAGAGGGGCAGCTACCATCCTTACGAATCATTGCATAGCCAGCTTGTGGATCATCGCCCCAGGTCGTGAAATCAACATTGAAGACAATAATCATCCGCACCTTGCCAGAGTTAGCGCCAATGCTTACAGCCTGCGCCAGCCATTGAGCATGCTCCGACACAGAGGTGCCAGATGCCCAGGAAAAACGAGAGGGAACCCCTCCATAATCCTCGCCTGAAAGGTAGCCTAACTCCGTAAAGCAAACTGGCTTACCCAATCCGGCATACACGTTAAGTGTCGGCACCAGGAACCAGCTATAATGGTCGTTCCCAGCTGGATGTCCACTGCTTTGTCCTGGTGGGGTAGCACCTGCATTGTAGTGCGCCCCCACACAGTCCAGGTAGTTGGCAGCCCCAGCGTTGGCCATGCCCTGCATGTAGCGGCTGTCTGACCAGGCATTTGTGCCATTGTCGAAGCCAGTTGGCGCCGGGGCACCGCTGATAACCATCACGCTGGGATTGGCAGCCTTAATCGCATTGTAGGCCGGAGCCAGCATGCTGTTGACATAAGAAGATGGATCGATTTGACCAGCAGGCCATTCGAAATCGATGTTCATCTCATTCCAAATCTCAATGGCATCTGGACCTAAAGCGGCAACCCCCGCCAAAAATTGTATATATCCATTAAAGTCGATGCTGCTGGGATAGGTATTAGCACCAGGGATACTTAACAATACTTTGAAGCCATTCGCATGTGCTTGCTGAATGCGGCCAGCTACGGCGTCTGGCGAGTCGCCAGCGCCCCATTTGTGCTGGAATTTCACCCAGTTCATGCCTGCGGAAGCCATAAGTGTGGGATTGGCAAACGTGTGCGTTTGCCCACCAAGTTCAAATGAGCCAGAAGCCACAGGCGGCGCAGATACTGGCGGGGGGGCACCGCTGCCACCACCCGATACGGTAGGAGGATCCACCTCTACAACTTCTAGAGCGTTTACGTTTAAATTCGAGTTGAGATCGAGCAGGGTGCTAAACATCCAGCCCTGTTGCTCGCCCTCAGGCATTACAATTTGCAGCCAGGTCGCATCGGCGTTACGCCCAATGACCTGTACCTGTGCGCCCCGATTTAGCCCACCAGCAACAAGCCCGTAGGTGAGACCAGGACCAACACGTACATTGGCATTGGCATTAACCACTGCATCTGCATTGCCCGGATCAAGGCTGCCGCCCGAACTAACAACGGCTGGTTCCGCTTCTTCAGGCCGTTCTACAACCGCCTCAGCCACGGTCACCGTTACCGAACCCAGAGAAGCCACAGCTTCACCCAGGGCAAACTCGGCATTAATGGTGTAGCTGCCCGGTAGCTCTTCACCAGCCCAGGCAAAGGTCAGGTCGCTGCCGCTTTCACTGGCCACCACGCTGCCGCTTTCATCCTGAACTGTCCAGACAATGGCCGCGCCGCTGGTTTCTGGTGGTGCGCTCAAACCGGTGAAG
>JBHIWP010000175.1:0-11597 GCA_041987425.1 Promineifilaceae bacterium (SeqCode)
TTGCTAATAAACACGTCCTGCTCGGTATCAAACCCCACCGACTGCAAAATCTGGTCCAGCAGCTGCCCAGAACGACCTACAAACGGCTTCCCCTGGATATTTTCCTGAGGGCCGGGCGCCTCCCCAACTAACATCAGCTTTGCCTGGGGATTGCCGCGGCAGATGACGACGTTTGTTCCGGCATCTGCCAGCGGATCATCATCCATCTTCATCATAGCATCAACCAGCTCATCTAAAGAATTGTACTGTTCGCCAGGTTCATCAAACAAACTTCTTTGCATACATCTCTCCTATTTCGTTTCCGCCTAATTTTAGCCCAATCAGGCCAATTTCTCTAACGCACAGTATGCCAATAGGAATTCCGGTACATGACTTTTTTGTAATTGGCATCCCATTTCCTTTAGTTTATGCTTCTTCTATCTCATGAGAATTGAAACAAGCCTCGTAGCAGATTAATTTTAACAAGCTTCACTAGTACTAGTTAAGGAAGTATTGGGAACAATAAGCGTTGTAATGGAATATTCCCAACTTCTGCTGAAGGATGAAGCGTCTATCTTGAGTAAAGCTAATTTTTGACCATCTCTGGGAATACATGGGAGCATTATCAAATCATGCAAAAAGAAGTTCAACCCACAACGGCCGTTCAAACTGTTAGCTGCCAGGAAGATGTTGTTCTGAATCTCACAATCAGCGGCGCGCGCGAACAAATCCTTTCTTTATTGGAACAGATGGATGCCGTATCCGGTTTTTCTATCGTCAAAGGATCATTTATCGTTTTATCGTCTCGTAACTCATAAATGTAATAAGCATATTGAGTTTCTCCTGTTACAAAAAACGGCCGCTTCCCGGGCAGAAGCGGCCGTTTTTTGCTGCTTGCCTTTGCCACAGTGTGCTAAAATCTAATCGGCAAAAGGAGTATATTCGCAGATGATAACCATTCATACCCAGCTTATCGGTCAACCCCAAACGATGACAGATGCGCGCGGCACCTGGCGCTCCGCCATTTTTCGCACACCTGTTACCGAGCCTCTTTTTTTACAAAAGCGCGGCCTTCCAGGCGACCAGGTAGCCGATACGAAGCACCACGGATCGCCGGATCAGGCAGTCTGCTGTCATCCCCTGGCCCATTACGAATATTGGAATGCCCATTACAAGCTTTTCCGAGAAGAAGCCCAACTTGGCCCCGGCAGCGTTGGGGAAAACTGGACGCTCGCAGAGTGTAGCGAGGCTGACATTGCCGTTGGAGACATCTTTCAGGCGGGCGAAGCCGTGGTCCAGGTCAGCGCCCCGCGCTACCCCTGCAGCAAACAGGAACGCAAGTTAAAGCTGCCGGGCTTTCTTAAAGCGGTGCAATCCACACTGCGCACTGGCTTTTACCTGCGGGTGCTGACGCCAGGAATCGTGCAGGCGGGGGACGAATTGCGCCTCCTGGAACGGCCGAATCCCATCTTCACCATTCAGCTCATCAATGAGCAGACCTTGGGTGAGCTGGACAAGGAGATCGCACAGCAAATGCTGGCGCTACCAGAGCTGGCTGAAGGCTGGAAGAAAATCGTGGCCAGAAAACTACAAACGTAATTGGGCAATTACGCTGCCAATTACCCAATTACGCCATTACCTGATTACCCAATTTCTACATCAACCCGGCCATAATCGTCTCAAGCGATTCGGCAGACGGCCGTATCTTCTCAACCGGCAAATGGGCCAGCGGCGTTTGCGTCAGATCGCTGGCTTCGGCCAGGGATTCGCGGTCACCGTCATAGTAGATCAAGCCAGTGATAAACTCGCGCTTCTCCTGGGCCCACATCAACCGGTGCAGGGCGCCCATCTTATCGGTAGGGTCGTAATCCTCTTCCAGCTTGCGCAGCTGAATATGCGATCCGTCGTGCATCTCCACTACTTTCATCTCACCGGGATCGTAGGCGTCTATTTCAATTTCTTCTGCCGGGGGCACCCAGCCAATGTCGTGCAGCTGCTCCTCATGCTCCTTGCCATAGCCATAGCTTTTGGTGGAGGAGTCATGATTGTTAAACGCCACGCACGGGCTGATGATGTCTAAAACGGCCGTGCCCCGATGGCTCAGTGCCGCCTTCAACAGCTCCCGCACCTGCGAGGCATCGCCAGAGAATGACCGGGCTACAAAGCCACAGTCCGCCAGAATCGCCTCCATGCAAATGTCAATGGGCGGCAGTTCGTTGCGCCCGGCGTATTTCAGCTCTTGCCCTTCGTCGGCGGTGGCGGAAAACTGCCCTTTCGTCAGGCCATACACGCCATTGTTTTCCACAATGTACACCATGCGCACGTTGCGCCGCATCAGGTGCTTAAACTGACCCATGCCAATGCTGGCCGTGTCGCCGTCACCGCTTACGCCAATGGCCCGCAGCGTGTGGTTGGCTATCAGGGAACCGGTAGCAATAGATGGCATACGGCCGTGCAGTGAATTAAACCCGTGCGACCGGCCCAAAAAGTAAGCGGGCGATTTACTAGAGCAGCCAATGCCGCTCAGCTTGATAATTTCATGCGGCTGTAGGCTCAAATCATAGGCCACCGACACGATCTGGCTGGCAATTGAATTGTGCCCACATCCTTGACATAAAGTTGTAGGATTACCGTTGTAATCTGCCTTTGACAACCCAATAAAATTAACGCGTTCAGCTCGTCGATTACCCATCTCTATTTTCCTTCTCGCTCTAAGATTGCTTCAACCACCCAGCGCGCCGTCAGAGGCATGCCGTCCAGATAAGCCAGCGAAATCAGCCTCGTCGCTATCTCAGGCATTTCTGTTTGCAAAATATTGTGCATCTGCCCATCCCGGTTCAGCTCAATGACATAAACCCGGTCATACTGGGCCACAAACTCCTTTACAGATTTATCTACCGGCAAGGCGCGCAGCCGCATGTAGCTCGTCGCCATGCCGTCCGCGGCCAGGCGATCGCGCGCTTCATCAATGGCAAACATGGTAGTGCCGTAGCCAAGAATGCCAATTTTGGCCCCTTCAACGGCATCCACCACCGGCGCTGGCACCATCTGGCGGGCGGTCTCAAACTTGCGCTGCAGCCGATCCATGTTTTGCAGCCAATCCTCAGCCTTTTCACTGTAGACAGCTCTTTCGTTGTGGCCCGTGCCCCGGGCAAACCAGGCGCCCAGCGGATGCTCATTGCCGGGCAGGGTGCGGTAGCCAATGCCATCACCGTCGATGTCCTTATAGCGGGCAAACCCTTTTTCCTGCACTTCATCGGCAGTGAGCACCTTGCCACGCTGAACTGGTTCTTCTGGATAGGCAAATGGCTCTGTCATCCAGTTATTCATCCCCAAATCCAGATCGCTCAGCACAAACACGGGCGTTTGCAAAATTTCGGCCAGGTTAAAAGAACTGGTGCCAAAGTCAAAACATTCGGCCACCGTGGCGGGAAACAAGATGACGTTTTTCGTATCGCCATGCCCCAAATAATAAGTAGACAGCACGTCCCCCTGCCCGGTGCGCGTGGGCAACCCGGTGCTGGGACCTACTCGCTGAATATCCCAAATGACGGCCGGAATCTCGGCAAAGTAGCCCAGCCCGGCAAACTCGGACATTAAGGAAATGCCCGGGCCAGAAGTTGCCGTGACGGCTCTTGCGCCAGCCCAGCCTGCACCCAAAATCATGCCGATGGCCGCCAGCTCATCTTCTGCCTGCACCACGGCGTAGGTCTTTTCGCCCGTTTCTGGATCGCGGCGCAGTGACGGCAGGTAATCATTCAGAGCATCGACAAAGCTAGTGGAAGGCGTAATAGGATACCAGGCGGCAAACGTCATTCCGCCATAGATGGACCCCAGGGCTCCCGCCTCGTTGCCCGTGATCATTATCTGACCAGTGGTAGCGTTCATTTCGGCCACGCGGTACGGGTCGGTTTTTTCGATATTTTCGGCCGTCCAGTCATAAGCGGCTTTTACCACGGCCATGTTGGAATCTACCAGCTTGCGCCGCCCTTTAAAGTGATAATCCAGCGCATCGTCGATCTTCTGCAAGGGAATCCCCAGCAGTTGGGCCACAGCACCCACGTAGACCATGTTCGAGATGTAATCCTTGAGCTTTCCCTTCAGGCCCGTTTCTCGCACAAACTGGTTGACCGGGATGGCATAGTAGGTAATGTCGTCTCGCTGGGGCAGCGAACGCCAGTCGTCGTTGTGGAGGCAGATACCGCCAGGAGGCAATATCTCAATATCCTCATTAACGGTGGCCGCATTGAAGGCGATCAGCACCTCGGAGGTGTGCCGCCGGGCCACGTAGCCTTCATGGCTGACGCGAATGTGGTACCAGGTGGGCAGCCCCTGGATGTTGGACGGAAAGATGTTCTTGCCGTTTACTGGAATGCCCATTTTGAACAGGGCTCGCAGGATGGCCAGATTAGCGGTTTGGCTGCCGGTACCGTTGGCGGTGGCAGCAACAATGGAAAAATCGTTGACAACAGACGGCCGTTCTGCGGCTGCGGCCCTATCTGGTGCAATTTGTAAAACTCCCATAGAAATCTCCTTGGTTCAGTGGTGTTGTTTGCCCAACTGGGAAAAAAGAAACTCATAAGAGTGGGCAAACCGCTCCTACGAGTTTAACTTTCTCTAAATGACAATAGCGAACAAATTTAGCCTACACTAAGCAAATGCCTCCTTTAAGTGACGCACGACGTCACGGAAAGAGACAACGCCTTCAGGCCGATGGTTGTCATCTACCAACGGCAAATGTCGGAAGCCATGCACGTGCATCTCGTGCAGCGCCTGGGCAATTGGCAGATCGGCTGTGAGGGCGATTGGATCCGGGGTCATGTAGTCGGCTACAACGGCCGTTTCCAAATCCTCCACCACGCCTACCACGCGATGCAGCACGTCATTCTCCGTCAGAATACCTACCAGCTTGTCCTGCGCATCCGTCACCAGTAAACAGCCAATATGGTGCTTGTTCATCTGGCGCACAGCCTTGGCCAGTGAAGCAGAGGCGTCAATGGTAATAGGTGGCTTAGGCTGCAAGATGGCAATCGTCCCTTCAATCAGCCTGTCTTGAATCTCAGTTGTTGGTTCCGGCTCTTTGTCAAGCTCATCCACATACTCTTCGTCCATCTCCAAAGACAGGCGGCCCGACTGCTTGCTCTGCACCGGTGCTTTCTCCTGCGCCGTTACGGTCCACAAATCGGCCGACTCATACAGCTTACGAAGATCGCCCACGCCTTTAGTCTTTTGCGCAGTGGCAACCTGGTCCATCAGCCCTTCGGTATACGTTTGCTTTTGCACGCGCCGAATCACGCCCATTGGTGCCGGGAATTCTGGATATTCCATGCTGGCCAAAATAAAGGCCAATTGGGTTGACGTTTCATCATGAACCAGTAGATCGTCTTCGCTGACGCCGTTGCCCAGCTGCACCACCTCCGGCCGAAAGCCGTTCAAGCGAATGCCCTTGTCTAAATCTTTGCCAAAAATCATCGGCTTGCCGTGCTCCAGGTACAGAATGTTCTCATCGCGTACCCGGCGGTCATCCAAGCCTTCCCACTCGGTGGGATTAAAAATGACGCAGTTCTGATAAATTTCCAGAAACGAAACGCCTTTGTGCTGCGACGCCTCGAGCAGCACATCGCCCAGGTGCTTGGTGTGGGCATCAATGGAGCGAGCGATGAAGGTGGCCTCGGCAGCCATTGCCAGGGCAATGGGGTTCAGCGGCTGTTCCAACGACCCCATTGGGGAAGATTTGGTTTTGTGCCCCTGGCGCGAAGTGGGTGAATATTGGCCTTTGGTCAGGCCATAGATGCGGTTATTAAATAAAAGTATGTTCAAATCTACATTGCGACGAATCGCGTGAATCAGGTGGTTGCCGCCAATCGACAGCCCGTCGCCGTCGCCAGTGATGACCCAAATGCTAAGTTCCGGGTTAGCGATGGCTAAGCCAGTAGCCAGCGTCGGCGCACGGCCGTGGATGCTGTGAATGCCGTAGGTGTTCATGTAGTAAGGAAAGCGGCTGGAGCAGCCAATGCCGGAAATAAAGACAATGTTCTCTTTGGGCACGCCGATGTCGGGCAGGATCTTTTGTACGGAAGCCAAAATGGCGTAGTCGCCACAGCCAGGGCACCAGCGAACGGTTTGGTCAGAAACGAAATCTTTGCGGTTTAGGGTAATTGGAATACTCATGTTGTTCTCCGTCAGATTGGTCCAATCTCTAAGATTGGACCAATCTAAAGCATCTTAGCCAAGCAGTTGCTCTATCTTGCTGGTAATTTCGCTGATCTTAAACGGCCGTGCGTGCAGCTTGGGGAACGACTGAATGTTTAGGGCAAAACGGCCGCGCAGCAAAAAGGCCAGCTGTCCCCCATTCAGCTCCGGCACCACCACCTGTTTATAGTTGCTCAAAATTTCGCGCAGGTTGCGCGGCAGCGGGTTTAGGTAACGCAAATGAGCATGGGCCACGGAACGGCCGTTGCGCTGCGCCTGGGTCACGCCCGAGCGAATTGCGCCAAACGTGCCGCCCCAGCTTAGCATTAGCAAATCACCTTCCTGGGGGCCAAACACCTCTTGCTCCGGTAAAAACTCAGCCAGACGAGCAATCTTCTCCGCCCGGTCGCTCAACATCTGCTGATGGTGGCTGGGATCGTATGAAACGTTGCCGGTAACCGGCGCTTTGCTCAGACCGCCAATGCGGTGCTCCAGCCCGGCCGTTCCTGGAATAGCCCAGGACCGCGCCAGCGTCTCCTCGTCGCGCGCGTAAGGCAAAAATGGTTCTTCATCGTCGGCCAATTTAGCTTTGGGATGCTGCACCTGGATCGGCATAATTTCATCAGGATTGGGCACCATCCATGGCTCTGAACTGTTGGCCAAAAAGCCATCAGACAAGATCATGACGGGCGTGGTGGCTCGAATAGCTAAGCGAGCGGCCTCCACGGCGATGTTAAAACAGTCGGCGGGGCTTTGGGGGGCAATCACCACAATTGGGCTTTCGCCATTACGGCCGAACAGCGCCTGGAGCAAATCTGCCTGTTCCGTTTTGGTGGGCAGGCCGGTGCTGGGACCGCCGCGCTGCACGTTTACAATAACCATTGGCAGTTCCAGGGCAATCGCCAGCCCCATACCTTCGCTCTTCAGCGCCACACCGGGACCGCTGGTACCGGTGACGGCAAAGGCACCGCCAAAGGCCGCCCCAATAATTGAGCCCATGGCCGCAATTTCGTCTTCAGCCTGGAAGGTGCGTACGTCAAAGTGGCGCAGCGGCGCCAGGGCGTGCAAAATATCGCTGGCGGGAGTGATAGGATAAGTGCCGTAGAACAGCGGTTTGCCCATTTTGTGTGCGGCCGTCACCAGCCCCATCGCCAGCGCTTCATTGCCCGTCACTTTGCGGTAGGTGCCAGGCGCCAGCTCGGCGGGGCGCACGCGGTAACGCTGTTGAAACGTCCGCGTGGTGTCGCCAAAGAAGTAACCGGCCTGCAGCGCCTTTGTGTTTGCTTCGATAACGTCCGGGCGTTTGGCAAATTTCTTTTGCACCCACTCCAGCGTCGTTTCCATCGGACGGTCAAACATCCAGAAGACAATGCCAAGAGCAAAGAAATTTTGGGAGCGATCTTTGTCCTTGGTAGAAAGCGATTCTATATCTTTCAGCGCCTCTCGATTCATGGACGTGAGCGGCACCTCAATAACCTGGTAACCCTGAAGCGATTCGTCTTCCAGCGGGTTTTGCTCGTACCCGGCCTTGCGCAGGTTTGACTGCGTAAAGGCATCGGTATTGACAATGATGGTGCCGCCCCGGTCCAGCTCTTTAAGACTGGCTTTGAGCGCGGCCGGATTCATGGCGACCAGCACCTGAGGCGAATCCCCGGGCGTTAAGATGTCTCGATTGGAAAAGTTCACCTGAAAACCGCTAACGCCCGCCAGCGTCCCGGCCGGCGCGCGAATTTCGGCCGGAAAGTCGGGCATGGTGCTGATATCGTTGCCGAAAACGGCCGAAGTGTTCGTAAATTGGGTTCCAGTCAGCTGCATTCCGTCGCCCGAATCCCCGGCAAAGCGGATAACAATTGAGTCTAATTCCTTAAATTCGGTTTCTTCAATCATGATTTCTCCTGAATTACGGTAATCGGTAAACGGTAATCAGTAAACCGGTTACCGACCACCGATTGCGGATTACCGACAACCGTCACCCGCCTTCCTGCTTGCGGGGAAACTGGTCTGGGCGCGGCGGGCGGTTTAGCACTTCGACGGGATAGCGGGATGCCAAAAAGCTGATAACGGCCTGGTGGGTCATGCTGCCAATAATTTTGCCGCTTTCGTCAACGACGGGCAGGTTGCGAAACTTTCTGTCGTCCATGAGCCAGAGCGCTTCGGCCGCCGAAATATCTGGCGTTACGGTGACGGGGTTGGCGGTCATAATTTCATCAACGGCGACGTTTAGGTTATCCGGCTCGGTGGCTACTTTTGTTAGTACGTCTCGCTCGGTGACGATGCCAGCGAGTCTATCCCCTTCGGTAACGAGACAGACGTTGGTTTTGCTCTGCCGCATTTCCGCCAGGGCGGCACGCACGGCCGTTCCCGTGGGCACCTTGCAGAATTTAGACAGATCGAGATAAGCCACATGCTCATTCATCAACTCTTGCCTTAAGCTCATCTGGTCAAACCTCCTGTGGGTTCTTATTGTTATTAGAACTCACCGTAGCAGCAGGATGGGGCAGCAAATCAAAGTGGGCCTTTAACAAATCCAGGCTGGCCACAAAATCATCCTGCACAATCGCTTCAACAATCTTTTCGTGATACGTCCACACTTCCAGCCAATATTCGTAGGTCGAAAAGCGCGTGAGCTCGCTGGCTTCATACGCATCCCAATAAGCAGCCAGCATCCCCCGGACAAACGGATTATCCAAACGGCTAAAAATGGTCAGATGCAGCTGGCGGTGTTCTTCATTGGGCACGTGGATGGGTTGCCCTTTCAACTTCGCCCAGGCTTTAGACACCAAAAGCTGTAGGTATTCTTTATCTTCCGGGGTAAGTTCACAAACGGCCGTATCCCAAAAGTCAATCTCAATGGCCTGCCGCAGCTCGCTAAACTGCTGGAACTGCGCTTCCCCCGTGCCCAGGCCAAACAGCACCCCGGCCAGAACCGCCTGAGAAAAATCAAACGGCTCGCGCACAATGCCGACGCGCGGCCGTACAGAAACCAGCCCCAGGCCGCGGGCGATCTCCAGCTGCTCACGCAGCTTGCCAACGCTAACGCCAAGTTCCTGTCCCATCTGGTTGAGGGTGGGCAATCTTTCGCCAGGAGCTACCTGGCTTTCAACCAGGTATCGTAGAAAAGCAGAATCTAGCTTATTGAGGCGCATGAGAAAGAGATAGCTGCCAGGGGTACGGCCGTAACAAAGCCAAACTACACTGGTAGCCAAGAGGGAAATACATGGTGGGAAAAGTAGATATTAGCTGTTCCATCTAAATGATCCAATAAATCAAATTAATCAGATGTTTGAGCATCTTACCATATTGGTAGGCCAACTTCAATACCAAATCAACGGCAATTTTGCTACACTTTCATTTCTCTCATGTGGCGAATTCGGAAAACTTTGCTTGAAAAACACGCCCTTAAAAATTCCGATTTTTTAACATTGACTTGGAACGTTTGTGTTATACTATCCATAGTTGCAAATGCGGGATAATACAACAATACTTTTTGTTGTGAAATCTTGTGGAGATAAAAAAACGACCAACTTATGTTGGCCGTTTTTGAAGAGCTCAATCTTGCACATCTAACTAATAATTGGGCGTCAACCAAATATTATT
This sequence comes from Promineifilaceae bacterium (SeqCode), assembly GCA_041987425.1. Classification (GTDB taxonomy): domain Bacteria; phylum Chloroflexota; class Anaerolineae; order Promineifilales; family Promineifilaceae; genus Leptofilum. The sequence goes on from JBHIWP010000175.1 coordinate 9,769, forward strand.
AGGTAGACTAAAGATGGTCAATTGAGCCGTGAAATGTGTTATCTAATAATGCTTATATAATAACAGAGTGACACCACTTTCGCAATTGAAAAACACACTTCATCTCCTCAAATTTTTGGGAGAATCATTGTAAATGGACAATCTAGAATTAATTGTTCGTTTGGTATATTATGCCTTCGGAATCGCTGTTGCGATCATAACGCTCTATCAGTTTGCTAAAAAGCGATAGATTTACATCTTAGCTTTTTAACTTTAGGAAGAGTCTTCTAAGAATTTTTTTGGAAGGCTCTTTTTTTTTGATTTGTATCCACTCTCAAGCAAGAATTTTATTAAGCAACGAAGTTCTTCTGATAATCCTCAACAATAAACCTCCTTCAAAATACCGCAATTTTTTAAGATTAATTGAGTATGATTGTGTTATACTTAATTCTCATGTGGGACAATACAACAATTGCCACATATTTGATAAAAGCATCCTCCTCAAAATAATTAATCTGTATAATCTGCGCAATGTGCGGATCAGTAACGTAAGGGAAAATTGTCTGCCATGTGTGAAAACCACAACCAGTTTGTCCACCTCCATTGCCACAGCGAATTTTCACTGCTCGATGGCCTCAGCCGGGTCAACGATCTGGTGGCGCGGGCCGCAGAACTGAACCAGCCCGCCATTGCCCTTACCGACCACGGCGCCATGTATGGCACCATGCCCTTCTATCGTGCGGCCAAGGCAGCAGGCGTCAAGCCCATTATTGGCATCGAGACCTATCTGGCGCAGCGCACAATGGCAGACAAAGATCCGCAGCTAGACAAAACCCGCTTTCATATGCTGCTGCTGGCAGAAAACCAGACTGGCTACCTGAATTTGCTGCAAATTGCCAGCGCCGCCCAGCTAGACGGCTACTACTACAAGCCGCGCATCGACCGCGCCTTCATGGCTCGGCACAAGGATGGCCTTATTGCCACCACCGGCTGCATGGCCGCCGAAATTCCCCGCGCCCTGGGCGATAGAAATCCCAAGCTGGCAAAGAAACTGCTGGGCGAATACCTGGATATTTTCGGCAAGGATCGCCTGTTTATCGAGCTGCAAGAACACTCCATCCCTGAGCTTTCTCAAATCAACAAGCAACTCATCGAAATGGCGCCCCACTTTGGCCTGGAAAACAATTTCCTGGCTACCAACGATGTGCACTACACGCTGGCCAGCGACGCCGATCCGCACGAAGTGCTGCTCTGCATCCAGACCGGCTCTACTGTCAAAGATCCCAAGCTGACCTTTTCCGACAAAGAGTATTATATCAAGTCCCGCGATGAGATGTTCCACCTCTTCCAGCGCAATGGTTACCAGGAAGAGGTTATTCTCAATTCGCTGATCAACAGCCTGCGCATTGTGGAAATGTGCGACGTCAATCTGGACTCAAAAGGCTACCACCTGCCCGAATTTGAGGTCCCGGCCGGTCATGAGCCTCAATCTTACTTGCGCGAATTATGCGAAAAAGGGTTGGTTTGGCGCTATGGTGCTGAGCGTGCCGAAAGCGACGCCCAGCTTCGCGCCCGGCTGGACCATGAGCTGAACATTATCAGCCGTATGGGCTTTGAAACCTACTTTTTGATCGTGTGGGATTTGTGCGAGTGGGCCGCCCGCAGCGATGAATGGTGGGAGCAGCACCAGGACCCCTTCCCCTACGATAGCTACAGTGAGTGGAAAGAAAATGACATTTGTGGACGGGTCAGTTTGGTTAATAGTCTGTTTCATTAAGTTTGAATATAATTTAAACTTATAATAATTTTTAAAATAATTTTTAAAAAATGTGGGGTTTTGGGGTTTTGGG
>JBHIWP010000176.1:0-11593 GCA_041987425.1 Promineifilaceae bacterium (SeqCode)
GGCCGGGTTTAGCATGGCCCAACTGCCCAAAGCCAGCCAGCGCCGCTGGATTGTGCTTTCGCTGGCCGTTCTGATGGTTCCTGGCATTGCCCTTTGGGCGACGCGCTTTCTAATTTATACAAAAATCGGCCTGTACAATACGGTTTGGGCGCTGATCGCTCCTGCGTTTATGGGCAGCAGCCCCTTCTTCGTGCTAATGTTTTATCGGGCATTCCGCCGCATTCCCACGGCCGTTTATGAAGCCGCGCGTCTGGAAGGGGCTGGCGTGCTGGCCGGTTGGTGGCAAATTGCGTTGCCCATTGCGCGACCTACGGCCGTTGGTGTGGCCTTGCTTTCCTTTGTTTTGTACTGGGGGGATTTTATCTCACCGCTGCTTTATCTGCGCTCGGAGAGCCGCTATACGCTGCCCATTGCCCTACAACTTTTGCAGCAGATGAGCCGCTCAGACTGGCCGCTGTTAATGGCGGGAGCCGCGATTGCCACCACCATTCCCGTCGCATTATTTCTGCTGCTGCAACCCTACTTTGCCCGGCTGGATTAATAAGACGCTAGCGGTGTCGGCTTACAGATTCGCGGATAACCAGGTCTGCGGCAAAGGTTGGCAGTTCGGGATCGCCGCCGTTCATTATCTCCAACATGGCCTGGGCGGCCACCTGCCCCATCTGCACAGAGGGCTGGCGGGCGGTAGACAGGGGCGGAACCATGTAAGCGGCCGATCCCTCGTCATCAAACCCCATTAAAGAAACGTCTTCCGGCACGCGAATGCCCCGGCGGTACAGGGCCAGCCGCGCGCCAAACGCCATCTGATCATTGGCGCTGAAAATGGCGCTAAACGGCCGTCCGCGTGACAGCAGCATCTCCACCGCCAAAACGCCGGACTGCTGCTGTAAATTACCTTCCACAATCAGGCGCGGATCTGGCTTTAGCCCCACATCACGCAGCGCCTGCTGGTAGCCCTCATTCCGTTTTTGCACGTCGTCAACCGTCTCCATGTAAACCACGGGGGCCGTGATATGGGCAATATCCCGGTGGCCCATGTCCAGCAAATATTTTGTCGCCCGGTAAGCGGCGTCAAAGTTATCCAGATAAATGCAGTTCTTCGGCAACGTTTTTAGAGCGCGCGCAACCACAATCAGAGGGGTTTTATCAGCCACTTTTTGCAGCTTTTCCTCCGACAGCTGGCCACCCACAATAATAATGCCGTCCACGCGCCGGTCTAGAAGAAGCTTCAATGCCTGTTCCTCGATGGCTGGCTGCCAACGGCCGTCTGCAAACAGTGGCCAGTAATCCGTCTCCTCCATGCCTAGCAAGATGCCCTGCAAAATGCCGTCGTAAAATGGGCTGCCAAAATTTTGCGTCAGAACGCCAATCGTCATGGATTGGCCGCTGGCCAGGCTTTGGGCAAAAATGTTCGGACGATAGTCCAGTTCGTCCACCGCCTGCAAAACCGCGTCACGCTTTTTCTGCGCCACTCCGGTTGAGTTACGCAAAACGCGAGAAACGGTACTGGGAGAAACCTTTGCTTTTTCGGCAATGTCGTGAATCGTAACTTTATTTTTGTTATCCAACATTTGCTCGCTCCTATTTGGCTTCCAATTGTATATTGAAAACGCTTTCAAGTAAAGCGCCTCCCTCTCCAATTATTTGGTTAAATCTTGAAAATGTTATTGACACACGCCTTCCAAAATGCTAATATCTTGAAATCGTTTTCATAATTAGCACAATGCTTCGCCATAAAAGAGATAGCGTTTTCAGAAAGAGCTTTGAGTAGCCGTTGAAACTATTAAGGAGGTGGATGTCACGAGAAGAGGATTTAGAACCATGTAGGCCCAATTAGCCAAGCCAACTTTTACTGTTTTGCAGTCAACATCACTAAACATCACCAAAGGAAGGAAGGAGATTGCTAATGAAAAAGTCACGTTTATTTTATTTGCTCGCCCTGTTTGCTATTGCCAGCTTGCTGCTGGTCTCATGCGGCGGTGAAGAGACGGAAGCCCCTGTTGCTGACACGCCAGCAGATGCCGCAGATACGCAGGAAGATACGGCCGTAGAAGAAGATACAACTGCCGAAGAAGACGCCCCCGCTGAAGAAGATACCCCAGTCGAAGAAGAGACAACAGTTGAAGAAGAAGACACAAGCACCGGAGACCGTGTTCAGGTGCGCTGGTTCGTAGGATTGGGTGCTGGTTCTGATGAACCCACCTTTGCTCCCCAACAAGAGATTGTAGACCAGTTTAACGCTTCTCAAGATGAAATTGAGCTCGTCCTGGAAATTGTAGATAACGACGCTGCCTTCGATACGCTGGCTACACAAATTGCTGGCGGTAACGCCCCAGACCTCGTGGGGCCGGTAGGCATTCGCGGCCGTGATACCTTCAAGGGTGCCTGGCTAGACCTCCAACCCCTGCTCGATGCCAATAGCTATGACCTATCCGATTTTGACCAGACGATGGTTGAGTTCTATCAGGTTCAGGAAGAAGGGCAGTTAGGAATTCCTTTTGCCATTTTCCCTTCGTTTGTCATCTATAACGAAGACTTGTTCGATGAAGCTGGTTTGGCCTATCCTCCGCATGAGTACGGTGCGCCATATGTGGATGCCGATGGCAACGAACACGAGTGGAACATGGACACCTTACGCGAGCTGGCCATGCAGCTCACCGTCGATGCCAACGGCAATGACGCCACCAGCGAAGATTTCGATCCAGAAAACATTGTTCAGTTTGGTTGGCAAAATCAGTGGACCGACCCACGCGGAATCGGCACGTTCTTTGGCTCTGGTTCCCTGGTAGCCGACGGCGGCGGCGCACATGTTCCTGCTGCTTGGGAAGATGCCTGGCGCTGGACATACAGTGGCTGGTGGGAAGATTATTTCATTCCCAACGGCCCATACGGTGGCGCTGAGTTCCTCCAGGGGCCGGGCGGACCGTTCTCCTCCGGCAACCTGGGGATGGTTCATCTGCACCTGTGGTACGTTGCACCCTGGGCTTTAGCAGATGTCGATTTCAACTGGGACTTGGCTGCCACACCCAGCTACAACGGTGACGTCACGTCGAAAATGCATGCCGATACCTTTGGTATTTTGAAAGGCAGCCAGCACCCAGAAGAAGCATTTCAGGTGATGACCTACTTGTTAAGCCCAGAAGTTGCGCCACAGCTGCTCAACATCTACGGCGGTATGCCAGCACGCCTCAGTCTGCAAGAAGAATGGCTGAACAATTACTTCGAGACTAACTTCCCTGAGCAGGAGGTTGATAAGCAGGTTGTAATCGACAGCATGGCCTATGCCGATAACCCCAACCATGAAAGCTACATGCCCAGCTTCCTGGAAACAACAGACCGCTACAATGAGTTCTGGAATCGCCTGGCGAATGAGCCTGGTCTGGACTTTGACGCCGAAGTGGAAGCGTTATTAACTGACCTAAACGCCATCTTCAGCGCCGCTGAAAATTAACAACATTGTGAGCTAATTTAAGGGAAATTGGGCTCCTATGAAGTGCCCAATTTCCCCCCTTTTCTTCTCCTTGCAAAAAGATATACGCAGACAAGTTTCCTACTGAGGGGGTTTCTTCATGACATCTACAACCAGCGGAACGGACCTGCCGGAAGCGACGATTACCACAGGCAAAAAGCAAAAGCCGTCCGGCTTGCTGCGCTACCGGCAGCGTTGGGGATGGATCTTTATCAGCCCCTGGATAATTGGCTTTTTACTGTTTTATCTGCTGCCGATGCTTGCCTCTTTCGGCTTCTCACTGTTCGACTTCAACCTGGCCACGCCAGATCAGGCACATTACATTGGCTTTAGCAACTGGCAGCGGGCACTGGCAGACGACCCAGAAGTGTTAGATTCTTTTGCCAAGACCTTTAAGTTTTCTGCCATTACGCTGCCCGCGGGAATGCTTTTTGCGCTCTTTCTGGCGCTATTGCTGAACTCTAAGCACGTTAAGGGGAAACTGCTCATGCGCACCTTGTTTTACGCGCCGATGATGATCCCCGGCGTAGCGGCTACGCTTATCTGGAACGGCGTGCTCAATGAGCAGACAGGCTGGGTCAATATTCTGCTGGATAAGATACCTGGCATCCAGGCTGTTGGTGTAGAAGGCATTCGCTGGCTGCAAGATCCGCAGCTAATTTACTACACCTACACGTTAATGGGGCTATGGGGTGTGGGCAACGCCATGATCATCATGCTGGCCGGGCTGCAAAGTGTTCCTACCGAGCTGTATGAAGCGGCCGAAATCGACGGGGCCAGCTATTTTCAGCGGTTGCGCCGCATTACCCTGCCCATGATCTCTCCCGTTATTTTCTATAACCTGATCATTGGCGTAATTGGCTTGATGCAATATTTCCTGGTTCCCTTTGTTTTGAACCGGGGCGATGGTTCACCGCAAGGAACAACGCGCTTCATTGCCGTTTGGTTCTACAAGCAATCGTTCTCATTTTTTAACATGGGATATGGCGCTACTATCGCCTGGCTCATCTTTATTGTGGCGATTGTATTGACCGTTGCTTTGTTTGGCTCAGCCCGCTTCTGGGTTTACTATGCCGGATCGGAGGAGTAGCGATGGCCGCACCTGCAATTGAACGACGTAAGATGTTTCAGTCCAAAAAGATCCGCGAACGTGTAAATTCAGTTTTACTGACGCTGCTGGCTGTTGGCGTTTTGGCGGTGTTCTTAATGCCGTTGATGTACGGCATTGTTACTTCTTTAAAAACCGACAACCAGATTACAAACCTGGGTGCGCCCTGGTGGCCCGCATCTGAGCAAACGTTTGAGTATGAGGGCCAGAGTTACGAGATCTACAGAGTCACGGAATGTGATCCTGAAGGGAACCCAATCCCGTGGGGATCGGACCCTGAAAACTTGCGCGTACCGGATTGTTCTGGCGGCGGTGAGGTTTTTGACTGGGGCCTGGCCGTAAAGCGGCGCGAATATGCGGAATTTCTGGACCCAGAGAATCCGGAAGGTGGGCTGATCCGTTGGGAAGGACGCTGGCGCACTCTGCAACGGAACTGGGAATTCGATGCGCAGTGGTTTAATTACACAGAAGCGTGGCAAACGATCAAATTTTTGCGCCTGCTGGGCAACACGCTGATGTATGCCATCATAACCACCATTGGGGTTGTGGGCGCCGGGGCATTTGCCGCTTACGGGTTCGCGCGTTTCCCGATTCCGCGAAAAAACATCCTTTTCATGATTGTGTTGGCTACGATTATTTTGCCGGGGGCGGTGACGTTGATTCCCACCTATGCTGTTTTTAATCGCCTGGGCTGGGTGGGGACCTGGCTGCCGCTCATCATACCGGCATTTTTCTCCAATGGATACAATATCTTTCTCCTGCGGCAATTTTTCCTGAGCATTCCCCGGGAGCTGGAAGAAGCGGCAACAATTGACGGGGCCGGACCGCTGCGCACGTTCTTTTCGGTAATTTTGCCGCAGGCGGTACCTGCCCTTACGGCCGCAGCCATGTTCCACTTTTTCTTCGCCTGGAATCATTTCTTTGAGCCGCTGGTTTACCTGGCGGGCAATCCAGATAAATTTCCTATTACGGTTGGTTTAACCGCATTTAACAACCTGTATTCTCAGCAAACAAACCTAATTCAGGCGGCATCATTGATTTCGGCCGTTTTACCTTTGCTGATTTTCTTTTTTGCCCAACGCATCTTTTTACAGGGCATTGTATTTACTGGCGTCGATAAATAGCATGAAGCAATGCCTGATACTATGTTTTCTTGTCCTTCTGGGGGTGGTGGGTATGAGCTGCGATGGTGAAACAACAATTGAGCCGACGGCCGTTCCCGCCACCCCCGACCCTTCCCCCACACCGACGCCCGACTGGGTGCGCGAGGGGTGGGAACTTACCTGGCAGGATGAATTCACTGGCCCAGAGCTCGATTTAACCAAATGGACGCCGGAAGTTGGCGGGCACGGTTGGGGCAATGGCGAGGTGCAGTTTTATACCGACCGGCCGGAGAATGCCTTTATTGAAGAGGGGATGCTGGTAATCCACGTGCTGGAAGAAAACTACCTGGGCAAGCGGTTTACGTCGGCCCGGCTAATTACCAAGAATAATTTTACCCAACAGTACGGCCGTTTCGAAGCGCGCATTCAAATTCCCACCGGGCAGGGTATCTGGCCCGCCTTCTGGATGCTGGGCAACAACATCGACGAAGTGAGCTGGCCACAGTGTGGTGAAATCGACATCATGGAAAACATCGGCAGCGAGCCAAGCACCGTACACGGCACAGTGCATGGCCCCGGCTATTCCGGCGGCAACGGCATCGGCAAGCCCTTCAGCATCGGCAGCACCAACCGCTTCACCGATGATTTTCACGTGTTTGCTTTGGAGTGGGAGCCAGAAGAAATCCGCTGGTACGTGGACGATGTGCTGTTCAACGCCATTACCCCAGACGATGTGCCAGGCGAATGGGTCTATGATCATCCTTTCTTCCTGATCCTAAACGTCGCCGTGGGCGGGCAGTGGCCCGGATATCCCGATAATTCTACTCAATTTCCACAGCGCATGGTCGTTGACTATGTGCGTGTCTACCAGCGAACAGATGGATCATAGCCAGAAGCTAGAAAAAATTAATGAACTGCGGAGAGACGAGACTTTGCGTGCTCCGCGATGAATCAACACTACATTACAGTCGAAAATGAACAGTGACGTTGCGGGGAGAGGGGGAGCTGCAAATTTCCCGCCGAACAAAGGAGAATAGCGATGAAATCAAGAAAAATATTTTTGTTCGTTTTCTTGCTAATGGTGGCCCTGGTTGTCAGCAGCCAGAGCATGCCCCTGGCCGCCGCCAGCCCCGAGCTGCTTGCCGACTTTGAAAACGGCGAGCCTGTTGGCTGGTTTGTCTATTCGGGCGGAGGAGCTACGGCCGTTACCACATTCCCCACCGTGGCCGACACCGACCCAATGGCCCGGCCCGGTCAGGTTGGCGACAACACCTTTGTTGAGGGTGCTTTTGACGCAACCGCTGGCTTTGCTGGCTTTGGCCAGGATTTTGCCGTTAGCGGCGGCGCGCAGGATTGGAGCGGGTATACGGCCGTATCCTTCCACCTCTACGGCAGCAACAGCGGCCAGACTTTTCAGTTTGAGATTATGGACAACCGTTCAGACCAAAACAGCGATACGGCCGAACGGTTCGATTTCGTCTTTGCAGATGACTTTAGCGGCTGGCAAAAAATCACCATCCCCTTCAGCAGCTTGAGCCGGGCCACGGATTTCCAGCCCGGCGGCGCGCCCAATGATGGCCTGACCCTTACCCAAATGTGGGGCTTCGCCATCATCCTCGACGGCTCTGCTGGAACCATACGCCTGGACGACATTGGGCTGGAGCGGGCCATTGTCGATGACTTTGAATCTGGTCTAGCAGGCGGCAGCGATGGCGACGGCAACCCCATCGGCTTCTACAAATTTGAAGGTCCCGACGCCGCTGTCAGCTTTACGACGGCGGATTCGCCGCCAGCGCCGGTTCCCGGTTCCGCAACAGGTAATAACGTGCTGCAACTGGACAGTAATGTGCCGTCTGGCAGCTGGGGCGGCGTAGTGCACGCCTTTGAGAACGAAGCGGTAGATACCTGGGTTACGCAAGATTGGAGCCAGTTTGTGGGCATCAGCTTCTGGCTGTATGGCAACAACACCGGCAGCATTCTGTTTCTAGACGTGCTGGATAACCGCGCACCTGGAACCTCCGGCGACACGGCCGAACGCTACTCCATCGACATCGTTGATGACTTCTCCGGCTGGCAGTTCTTCGAAATTCCTTTTGCCAGCCTCAATCGCAAAGAAGTGGGCAACGGAGCACCTAATGATGGACTGAATCTGACGGCCGTTCACGGCTGGGGCGTTGGCGTGTTCAGCGCCGGGCAGGCATTTACCAACTATCTGGACAACGTGGCCCTTTACGGAACGGCCGACGTGCCCGAGCTGGCTGTTGGCTTTACTGCCAACAACTTCAACATCGCTGAGGGGCAGGCCGGGCAAATCACCGTTGGCCTTAATCGCGCGCTGGGCGAAGATGATCCGGCACAGGTATCCGTGGATTACAGCGTGGTGCCAGCGCTGGCAGAGCCCGGCCGAGACTACATCCAGCCGCCGGACGGTACGCTCACTTTTGTCCAGGGCGGGCCTTCCCAACTTACTTTTACCCTGGAAACGCTCGACGATAACAAGTATGAAGGCGCTGAGCGCGTTATCCTGCGCCTCTCTAATCCAGTGGATGTGGCCCCAGGCTTCATTATGCAAGCCGCAGCCAGCATCTTAGACGACGAAACCTATGATGCACTGCTGCTGGATGATTTTGAGGACGGCGCTTACCTGTGGAACAGCTCAGGTCTGATGCTGACAACACCGGAAATCGCTGCGGGCGATCCGCTTGCCTTGCCTGGGCAAGGCAGTTACGAAACGGTGCTGTACGCTGCGCCTGCTGCTGGCCCAAGTCCGGCTACAGTCAAGGCTGAGGTCATTGCGGATCTGTCTGCCCTGCTGCCAACCGGCAACCGGCACGACGATCAACGCATTGCCAAAGCAATCACCCGCCTGGAACAAAGCCAGGACACAAGCTTTTGGCTCAACGATTACACCCTGGCAGAGATTCTTGGCAAGCAAGTCTTCGACCGGGACAGGCAGGCAATTCAAGAATTAATGAAGGTCTCGGCAGGCAATCTTGGGGCCGCTCAGGCAGCCATTGACCAGCTGCTGGTGGCTCAGGCCACGCTTGTAAATCTGGCCATTCAGCAGGCTATTGCCAGCGCGGGACAGGCGGACAAGATTGCCCAGGCCCAGTCCGAGCTGGCCAATGCCGAAGCGGAAATCGCTGCTGGCAACTACGATAAAGCCGTCCTCCATTACCGAGAAGCATGGCACAATGCCTACAAAGCCATCCAGGGCTTAACGCCGGTCAGGCCATCTTTTGGCCGCGACTTTGCCCTTGGCCAGGATTGGAGCCTATCCAACGGCCTGACCTTCCTCTATTACGGTCAGGGCACAGGCGATACGATCACGCTGGAACTGCTGGACAACCGCGCTCCAGATCCTGGCCCGACAGGCTGGTCGCTGGTATGGAGCGACGAATTTAACGCTCCGGCGGGCACGGTGCCCAATCCAGAATTTTGGTCCTACGAAATTGGCGACGGCACGGTCAACGGCATCCCCGGCTGGGGCAACGCTGAGCTGCAATACTACACGGATGATCCCGAGAACGCAGCCACAGACGGCCAGGGCAACATGGTGATCACCGCCCGAGAGGCGGACGGAACATTGACGTGCTACTATGGCCCGTGTGAATACACCTCGGCGCGGCTGCTGACGACGAATAAGGTGGAGGTGGCCTACGGCCGTATCGAAGCCCGCATTCAGGTTCCAGATGGCGAAGACGGCCTGTGGCCCGCCTTTTGGAGCCTGGGAACCGACATCGGCGAAGTAGATTGGCCGCAAACCGGTGAAATCGACATCATGGAGTACGTAAGCCGCATTCCCGATGAAATCTTTGGCACCATTCATGGCCCAGGCTACTCTGGCGGTGCCTCTTTTGGTAACACCTACAACTTCCCCGGCGGCGTGGCAGGCAGCTACCACACCTTTGCCATCGAATGGCAGCCAGACTACATTGCCTGGTATGTAGACGACATTCTTTACCACACCGCCACCCCGGCTGAAGTACCCGGCGAGTGGGTCTTCAACGATGCCGTCTTCCTGCTGTTAAACATGGCCATCGGCGGCAACTTTGGCGGCGCGGTAAGCGAAGATCTAACCTTCCCCCAAGAAATGGTCATTGACTACGTGCGCGTTTATCAAGGGCCAGATACGGCCGAACGCTTCGAGGCCAGCTTCGTCGATGAGTTCAGCGGCTGGCAGGAAGTTTTTGTGCCCTTCGAGGCCTTCAGCCGCAGCGCCGACCAGCCTGCGGGCGCGCCAGACGATGGATTGACCCTGACTGAAGTGTGGGGCTACGGCTTTAAGCTGCCGGTCAACAGCGCCACCGCTACAGCCATGCTGGATCAGGTCCGGTTGACGGCCCCTACAGAGGTGATCGTCACCAATACGGCCGACAGCGGCCCTGGTTCGCTACGCGAAGCAATTGGCAGCGTAGCTAACGGCGGTTCGATTTTGGTCGACCCAGCCCTGGCATCCAGCACAATCACGCTGACTTCTGGCCCGTTAGTTATCAACAAGAGCGTCACCATCGACGCAAGTGCTGCGCCAGGCCTCACGGTGAGCGGCGGCGGGATTGACCGCGTCATCATAGTAGAAGCGGCAGGGGTAGTCACCGTCAGCAACCTGACGCTGGCCGATGGTTTTGGCTGGCAGCTGGCAGGCGGCGTGTTGAACAACGGCACGCTGACGCTGGATCACGTCACCGTGACCAACAACACGATGGCCACCGACGCCGGTGACTTCTGGCAGGGCGGCGGCGGCATCTACAGCGGCGATGGCGCTACGCTAAATCTGCTCGACAGCACGGTTTCTAACAACACGGCCGGATGGTCCGGCGGCGGCGTTTACAGCTTCTTCAACACCACCACAAATATTGTGCGCAGCACCATCAGCGGCAACGTCTCCAGCGACGTGGGCGGCGGCGTGCGCTCACTAGGGGACGTAGAAATTGTGAACAGCACCATCAGCGGCAATGAGGCCACTGGCTGGTACGGTGGCGCCTTATTCGCCACCGATGGCGTGGTAAACGTTAGCAGCAGCACCATAGCCAATAATGTCTCCCCAAGCGGCGCCCCGGCCGATCTCTTCGTGGGGACGTTTGGCGACGGCAGCGCCACGCTAACGCTGACAAACAGCATTGTATCCAGTGCACAAGACAACTGCTTCTTTGCGCCGTGGGGCGCTGGCACGGTAACGCTGACGGCCGATCACAATAACGTGCTCACTGATGCTACCTGCTTTGCTGGCGCGAGCGACCAGGTTGTGGCTGATGCCGGAGTGGCACCTCTGGCCGACAACGGTGGCCCGACGTGGACACACGCGCTGCTGGCTGGCAGTGCGGCGATTGATGCGGCAGATACGGCCGTTTGCCCGGCAACCGATCAGCGTGGCGTCAGCCGCGACGCAGCCTGCGACGTGGGCGCATTCGAATTCATTCCGTAACTTGCATAACTGAGGCAATAATGAATCAACCAATCGACGATTTGCTAAAAGAACTTACCCTGGATGAAAAGGCCGCGCTGGTAGCCGGTGCCGATATGTGGCGCACCGTACCGGTAGACCGGCTGGGCATCCCCGCCATCCAGGTGAGCGACGGGCCCAACGGCGTGCGCGGTCACGATGATAACCTGGGCGAAACCTCGGTGAGCTTCCCCGTAGGTGTGGCCATGGGCGCTACCTGGAACCCAGACCTGGTCGAGCAGGTGGGCCAGGCGCTGGCCGCCCAGGCGCGCAAAAAAGGCGCGCACGTGCTGCTGGCTCCCACGGTGAACATCCACCGCACGCCCATTGCCGGGCGGAACTTTGAATGCTTTGCTGAAGACCCTTTTCTAAGCGGCACAATGGCCTCTGCTTACATCGACGGCCTGCAAAAGGAAGGCGTTGCTGCCTGCATCAAGCATTTTGTGGCCAATGACCAGGAGTTTGAGCGC